>DAIQQI010000189.1:0-6324 GCA_036786925.1 Steroidobacteraceae bacterium | reverse complement strand
CATGGCTCGAGAAATCTCCGTCTCCTAACAAGAAGGGCGGCCGAAGCCGCCCTTCCGGTGTCGTTGTCGGACCCGCTTACGGCTGCGTGACCGCGCCGTTGGTGATCCTGATGACAGTGCCGTCGGAGGCGACGAACGTTGCCGCCTGCGTCTGCATCTCGACCGTCGCCGCGAGGCTCGCCGTCGGGCTCAGGAGGGAGCCATGCGAGCCGGCGATCATGTTCACCCAGCCGCGCGACACGAGATTGTTGCCCACGGTGGCCACGCGGGTGAGGTTGACCGCGCTGACAAGTCGCTGCGTTGCCGTGTTAGGCACCACAGTGTCACCGGTGACTTGCTGCAGCAGGTAAGGCCGCAACGCTACGGTCGAGGAGATGTAGTTCAGCGGATCGCCGGCGTCGATCGCGGCCTGGACATCCCGGAGGAACTGCTCAAACGCTGTCGATGGCAGACCTTGTGCGCTGAGGCCAGCCCGGATCGTCGGGCCGAAGGTCGGCGAATCGAACACCAGCCTGGCGATGCCACCGCCCGGCACGGAGGCTACCGCGGCGCGCAGGCCGCTGGGCAGGCCGGCAAAGGTCGTGCCGACGATTCCGCCCAGGGAGATGCCGACGTAATAGATCTTGTTAGCATCGACATCGGCAACGGTGTCGCCGTTGAGGTCCAGCGTCGGCAGCGCGCGCGTCAGCGTCAGCAGATCAGCCGCCGCCTGCCGCAGGTTGTCGCGGCTCGTCAACAAGGATGACAGGTTGATGAAATGCGTTCCCGACGGATCCCGGCCATCGCCGCCCGGCGGTGCGGTGGTGGTGTTGTTGACGAGATCCAGGTCGAAGGTGCGCTCGTACGATGTCGCGCCTGCAGGCGCGGCGCCGCCGTAAAGCGGATTCGCCGGCGACGCATACAACGGGTTGGCGATGCTGGTCAGGCCATGCAATGGCACGTCAATTGCCGCGACCAGGAAGCCCGCATCTGCCAGCGCATCCGCAATTGCCAGCGCCTGCGTGCGATCACCGCCGAGACCGTGCTGGAATATGACCACCGGCCAGCCCGTGCCTGGCTTGACGCCGCCACTGGCGGCGGTGGCGTTAGGCACCGTGTATAGAACGGGAATCGTCAGATTCTCGGTGGCAACGGGCACCGGGTTGAAACGTGTCAGGAACCGGCTGCTGGCATCGAGCGGCGACGGATTGCCGGTCCAGGAGGCGGTGAGTGGCGCGGTGCGCGACAGGTAGTAGGGAACCTGCAGCGTGCCTGCCCATACACTGGCCTTGCCGGCGAGGCCGGGCAATGCCTGAGCCGTGGTCAGGCCCGTGGGCCTTGCGACGATCGGGCGTGCCGGGCCACCGGCGACTTGCGCCGCCAGGATGTTCATCGTGTCGCGCGTGTTCTGTGTCGAGAAACTGAAACTCTGGATGATGTTCGCCGTTGTTACACCAACGGCGCCCGCGATCTGGAACTGCGCCGCGGTCAGGCGGCAGATGCCATTGAGCGTGCTGTTCGTGATCGTGGTGCAGGTCGGCAGCGCCGCCTTGATGGTTTCAAAGTCGGTATCCGCGTTAGCAGGCGCGCCACTGGCGCTGCGGATGCCATTTGTCAGCACCACAAGGTAACCGACATTGGTGGCGCCGGAACTTGGCACCAGCGGCTTCAGCGGCGTGATCAGCAGGTTCGCGCCGCCGGTGGTGGGATCGGCATTGACGGTCGCCGAAAAGTCGGTTCCCAGCGTCAGCACACCGCCGACGCCAATGGTGGCCTTGGTGGTGTTGTCGACGTTGACGCGAATCACGCGCACGTTGGCAGCGGTCAGCGTAGTCGGGTCAATCGCGCCGCTGAAGCGCACGGAAATCGTTGCCGTGGTCGAGTAGCCATCCAGCGCATTGACCGCTGAAACGTTCGGTTGCAGAGAGTTCGCAGGCAGGTTCAGCGTGCCGTCGGTCGAGCCATTGAAGAACAGGTCGGTCGGAAACGGCAGAACCGGCGTGGCGGTCACGCCATTGACGGTGACCGGTGCTACGAACAGCGCGCGGAAATCGCTGCGCGCCGCGGTCGTGCCGCCGGAAGGATTGTTATTGCCGCTGGCGGTGTTGGTGGCGCCAATCGTGCCGCCGGTGCCGTCCGACGACGACTTCGAGCAGCCAACGAGGGCCAGCGCGGCGGTTAGCACGGATGCGGCAAGCAGATGCCTTTGCATGATCAAAACTCCTGGTGAGCAAGCGGCCATCGCTAATTGCGTGCCGCAGTTTTTGTAATGGATAGCGTAGGGTACGCTTCCGACCGGAATAGTGGCAAGCGAGCAGCGTGAGTCCGCGAGGCAAAAAAACCACAATCGCCAAGGGGCGGAATCAGGCTCCTGACAGGCCCGCGAAATCGGCGGTCGACCTGCGCATTATTGCGGGCCAGTGGCGGAGCCGCCGCTGGCGGTTTTTGGCCGCAGAAGGGGTCCGGCCCACGCCCGACCGCGTCCGCGAGACGCTGTTCAACTGGCTGGCGCCCCGCATCGCCGGGGCGCGCTGCCTCGACCTGTATGCTGGCAGCGGCGCGCTGGGTCTGGAGGCGCTGTCACGCGGTGCGGGCCATGTCACCTTCGTCGAAAAGCAGCGCCCGGTAGCCGAGGCTCTGCAGGCACAACTGGTGTTGTGGAAGGCCAGCAATTACGAGCTGCATATCGCCGACGCCGGCACCTGGCTCGCGCAGGCCGCGGGGCCGCCGTTCGACATCGTGTTTCTCGATCCGCCCTTCGACGCCGGCCTGACGACCGCGGTGCTCGCGAAATTGCGGGCGCGTCATCTCCTGGCGCCGGGTGGCTGGGCGTATCTCGAGCAACCGGCCGACGTGCCGCCGCCCCAGGACTGGGTCCTGCACAGGTCTGGCCGGGCAGGCGCGGTCGGGTATTATCTGTTGCATGAAGCGCAGCGCCCTGTATCCGGGCACGTTTGATCCGATTACCAACGGACATCACGACCTGGTGCGGCGGGCGTCCGGTATCTTCGATCGCGTCCTGGTGGCCGTGGCCGCCAACCCTAACAAGGCGCCGATGTTCACGCTCGATGAGCGCATCGCCATGGCCCGCAAGGTGCTGGCCGACCTGCCGAATGTCGAGGTCGCGGGTTACTCCGGCCTGACAGTGGACTACGCCGCCAAGCACGGCACGCAGTTCGTGGTCCGCGGCCTGCGCGCGATCTCCGACTTCGAATACGAATTCCAGCTGGCTAACATGAGCCGGCACCTGTCGAAGAACTACGAGACAGTCTTTCTGACGCCGAAGGAACAGTTCACGTTCATTTCTTCGACGCTGGTGCGCGAAATCGCCGTGCTGGGCGGCAACGTCAACGAATTCGTGCACCCGATCGTCGCGGCCGAGCTGTACAAGAAACGTCGCGTCACCTGAAGAAGACTCCGGCCTGACAGGCTTATTTTTTTGCTCGCGGCCGTCGTTTCGGCGGTTTGCGAACGCGCGGTGGCGGCTGTGGCGGCGCCGGCAGGCGCTGTTCGCGATGCAGATCCACTGCGCGCCACATGTACCAGGTGGCGACGCTGCGCCACGGCGCCCAGCGTTCTGCAAAAATTGCCAGCGCCTTCGGGTGTGGCATCGAACGCAGGCCGTAGGCCAGCATGAAACCCTGGCGCACGCCAAAGTCATCGACCGGCAGCACATCCACGCGCCCCAGCTGGAACATCAGCATCATCTGCACGGTCCAGGGCCCTATGCCCCGCACCGCCGTCAGGCGTTCGATGATTTCCTGATCCGACAGGGACTCGAGATCGGTGCCACGGGTTGGCACCGTGCCGTCCAGCACTTTGGCCGCGAGATCGCGGATCGCGGCAATCTTGCCGAGCGACAGGCCTGCGGCGCGCAGGCGCCTGGGATCCGTGGTCAGCACCTGCTCCGGCGTTGGATGTTCCGCATCGCCATAGATCGCGAGAAAGCGCTTCAGAATGGTCTTCGCGGCCGTGCCGTTCAATTGCTGGTGCGCGATCGCATGGGTCAGGTGATTGAACGGTGCTCCGGTAAAGCCCGGAACCAATGTGCAGGGTCCGGTGGCGCGGATCACGCCTCCGAGAACGGGGTCAATGCCGCTCAGGCGTCGTCGTGCGGCGCGCCAGCCATCGGCGCTGTGATCGCGCGACGCAGTCATTTTTTTCGCACCGCTTGCTGTCGTGGTGCTTGGCAGCTCGGACAAAAATAGCTGGAACGCTGGCCCTGCTGCAGATGCCGGATCGGCGTCCGGCAGACGCGGCAGGGAGCGCCATCGCGTTCGTAGACGTAGAGTTTTTGCCGGAAGTATCCAGGGTTGCCGTCGCTGCCGACGTAGTCGCGCAGCGTGGTGCCGCCGGCGCGGATCGCCATGCCTAACACCCGCTTAATGGCGCGCGCCAGCCGCCGGCAGTCATCCAGCGACAGGCTGCGGGCGCTGCGGGTCGGCCGGATGCGCGCATGGAACAGCGCTTCGCTGGCGTAGATGTTGCCGACGCCGACCACTAGCTGTCCGTTCATCAGCAATTGCTTGATGGCGACGCGGCGCCGGCGCGTAACCTTGAAAAGATACGCACCGTCGAATTCGTCAGCGAGCGGTTCCGGCGCCAGTTTTGCCAGCAGAGGATGCAGCCCGGGCGCAGCCACCGAATGATGCAGGCTGCCGAAACGCCTGGGATCGTTGAACCTCAGCAGCTGTCCCGAAGCTAACAGAACATCGACGTGATCGTGGGTCAGGCGCGGCGTGGCGGCTGGCAGTATGCGCAGGCTGCCCGACATCCCGAGGTGCCAGATGACGGTGCTGGCGTCGTCGAGACCTAACAAAAGATATTTTGCGCGGCGGCCGGCGGAGACAATGGTGCGCCCGGTCAGCAGCGCCGCGAAATCCGGTGCGACCCGCCAGCGCAGCCGCGGCTCGTGGATGGCGCAGGCGAGGATACGCTGGCCGACGACGTGCGGTTCCAGGCCGCGGCGCGTGGTCTCAACTTCCGGGAGCTCAGGCATGGCCTGAGTCTAGATCGCGAGGAGCGACTATTTGATCTTGGTTTCTTTGTAGGAAACGTGCTTGCGCACCACCGGGTCGTACTTCTTGGTTTCCATCTTTTCGGGATGGAGGCGCTTGTTCTTCATCGCCACGTAGAAGTGACCGGTACCGGCGGTCGACAGCAATTTTACTTTTTCGCGCATAACGGCTGCCTCAGATCAGATCTTCATGCCTTTGGAACGAAGTTTGGCAATGACTGCTTCGATGCCATTCTTCTCGACCGTGCGCAGCGCCGACGTCGCCAGCCGCAGGGACACCCAGCGCTTTTCGCCTTCCAGCCAGAAACGCTGCGTATGCAGGTTCGGCAGAAAGCGGCGCCGACGCTTGTTGTTGGCGTGGGAGACTGTATTGCCAACGGTGGGCTTCTTGCCCGTAACTTCGCACACGCGGGACATGAAAGTTCTCTTTTTAAATCAATAAGTTAGTGGCGCTATGGCAGCCCTGAGGCCGCCAAAGGGCCCGCCTTTATACCGGAACTTGGCCTCGACAGCAACCGCCGGCGCCGGTGGCGCCGACCGGGTCCGTAATGGCGCTTTTTCCACTAGGCTAGGGGGCGAGTTTCCCAGGCGTAAATTACGGGGTCGTCCATGTCTGGTTTTCTGTCGCGCGCTGTTGCCGTGATCTTGTTCGCGACTGCGGTCGCGCCCGCGCACGCCGCGGCGTCCAGGGGGGTCGACGCCGCTCTGCAGAACATCTACCAGAGCGAATGGGCCTGGCGTCAGGAGCAGTTCGCCGACAACGAGGACAGCTTGCGCGGCGTCCAGGATCATCTGCCCAAAGTCGATACGGCGAGCCAGGACCTGCGCCTGCGCTACTGGGAAGAGGTCGCCGGGAAACTGGAGCGCATCGACCGCAAAAAACTCTCCGCGGAAGAGCAAATCAACTACGACGTTTATCGCCCGCAAATCGCCGCGCTGATCGCCTCGCAACGGTTTCGCGACTTCGAAATGCCGGCCAACGCCGACACGACTTTCTGGACCGATCTGGGTTACACGGCGCGCAAACCGTTCCGCACGCTCGCGGACTACCAGAACTGGCTCAGGCAGATGCGCGACATTCCGCGCTACTTCAATGAACAGATCGTCCAGATGCGGGCCGGCCTCAGGCGTAACTTCACGCCGCCGCAGCTGACGCTGCTGGGTCGCGATGCGTCGCTCACCGCGATCATCGATACGACCCCCGAAGCTAACAGTTTCTATACGCCATTCCGCGAGATGAACGGCATCGCCCCCGATGCGCAGGCGCGCCTGCGGGCTGAAGCCGGCGTCGTCATCCGCGATGTCGTGCAACCCGCGTTCCGGGTGTT
>DAIQQI010000461.1:0-1929 GCA_036786925.1 Steroidobacteraceae bacterium | reverse complement strand
TGCCGCTCAGCGAAATCGCGCCGGACTGCGTTGTTCCGGGTCTCGGGCCCGTGCGTGCGCTGCTGCCGCACGTTGCCGGACAGCGCATCGCGCGCCTGCCGTCGCCGATCGACTCCTCTGCCTGAATGGACCTGTCCCGCGCCCGTTACCTTGTCGTCGAAGGCCCGATCGGCGTAGGCAAGACCAGTCTCGCCCAGCAGATCGCCCATCACATCCAGGGCGATCTGTTGCTGGAAGCGTCCGAAGAAAACCCCTTCCTGCCGCTGTTCTACCGTGACATGGCACGCTACGCGCTGCCCACGCAGCTCAATTTCCTGTTCCAGCGCGTGGACCAGATTCGCCCGCTGACGCAGGCGGACCTGTTCAAGCGCGCGACCGTAGCGGACTTCCTGTTCGACAAGGACCCGCTGTTCGCCCGGCTCAATCTGAGCGACGACGAGTTTCTTCTGTACGAAAAGATCTACGCATACCTGAAGCCGCAGACCCCGACGCCGGATCTGGTGATTTATCTGCAGGCCAAGACCGATACCCTGGTCGAGCGCGTCGCCAGACGCGGCGCCGCAATGGAACAGGGAATCAGTGAAACGTATCTGGCCCGGCTGGCCGACGCGTACAGCCGTTATTTCTATCAGTACGATGCGGCGCCGCTGCTGGTCGTCAACAGCGACCAGTTGAATTTCGTCGACAACGCCGAGCACCTGAATCTGCTGTTGCAGCAAATCTCCAACATGCGCGGGCGGCGGGAGTTTTTCAACGTCGCCGGCGCATAGCGCACTGTCGCCGGCCTCATGCCCGTCTCCACAGCACCAGCACGCTTCCCACCAGCACCAGCACCATTCCCGCGAGCGCCGGCGCGGTCCAGACGTAGTCCTCGAAAAACGTCGAGATGACCATCGCCAGCACGGGGATCGCGGCTGACGTGTAGCCGGCGCGACCGGCGCCGATGCGCTTTAGCAGCGTCAAATACCCGACAAAGGCGATCACCGAACCGAACACGGTCAGGTACGCCAGCGAACTCATGTACGCGATCGAATTGTCCCAGTTGAATGGAATCCCGCGTGCTGCGCTGTAGAGCACGACGGAAATCGACCCGTACAGCATCGACCATGCAATGCAGGGAAGGACGCGAATGCCTTTCCCATACAGGCTCTGCGACCACAGGTTGCCCACCGATGCGCCCACTGTGCCCAGGACGGCAAGGACCAGGCCCTTGACCTGCGCCATGTCGGCCTGGACTTCCGCCAGTTCCGGCCAGAAGGCCAGCGCCACCCCGATCAGCCCGCAACATGCCCCGACGAGCAGGCGCGGCGCCAGGATCTGCCCGAAGATGAAGTGCGCGCCCAGCAGGTTCCAGAAGACCATCAGCACGAAGACGACCGCAACCAACCCCGAGGTCAGGTATTGCTCGGCGAGGTAGACAAATACGTAATTGAGCGCGAACTGCAGCATCCCGAGCAGCGCCAGCGAGAAGTGCACACTGCGGCTGAACCGCAGGCTTTCGCGGCTCGCGATGCACCACGCGAACAGGATCAGCGCTGAGATACCAAAGCGATAGGCGACCGAGATCTCGGGCGCCACGACTCCGTACTGGAACTTGATGACCAGCCAGGTCGAGCCCCAGATGCAGGACGGCACCACAAACAGCAGCCAATTGGGCACGAAATGTTTCCGCAAGGACCAGCGCTGAAAAAAACAGGGTCGGGGACGGACGGACGCGCCCCGGAACGGCAGCAGCCGACCCTGTCAGCGTGTCATGCCACGACCGCTGCGGCCACCGCCCGGCCCCGAATCGCCTTCCAGTCCCACGCAATGCCCAACCCGGGCTCGGCTGACGGAATGGCGTAGCCGTCACGGATAACAATCCGCGAGGTCGTGATGTCGTCGAGCTGCGGGATGTACTCGACCCACGCCGCATTGGGCACCGCCGCA
>DAIQQI010000188.1:0-6398 GCA_036786925.1 Steroidobacteraceae bacterium | reverse complement strand
AGCTGGTGCAGCTGCTCGCGATCTGCTTGAACGCAGCCGAGTGCGAACCGGCGTGGCATGCGCGGCAGGACTCAATCGTCGGCATCAGCATGTCGGCCGCGCGCCTGGATTTCTCCGCGGCGTGACAGGTCTTGCAGGGTGTCAGGCTGGTTGCATGGTCCGCGTGACTGAACCTGGCCTTCGGCATCCAGGCCGCACGCAGGCTCACCGGTGTCACGGTCCAGGTCGACGCGGCTTTGCCGCGCTGCACTTCATGACAAACGGAACAGGCTCGACGTTCTAACAAGTCGCGCGCCGTGATCTCGGCCTGCGCGCGGGCGCGCGCCAGTACCCGCGCGCGCTGCGCGGCGCCCAGGTCGACTCCCGGCCGTGCCACATTGCCAACGGGCCGTGCGGTGTTCAGCGCATCCGGATAACCCTGCAGGTACTCGGAAGAGTAGTACTCAAGCAAGGACTCGAGCACGATCTCCGGTCTGGCGTGCGGCACATTGCGCTCCGGTGCGCGTGGATCGAACGACAGGGAGTGGCAACGCTGACAGTGGCGCTGCATCGAAATTGGTTGAAATCCCGCGCCGCCAGCCTGCGGCTCGTGGCAAGCGGCGCAGGTCATGACTTCGCTGCCCGTGGTTGTCTTGATGCCTTTTGGATTGAGGTGCACATCGTGCGGGAACTTCAGGTGCGATTCATCCCGGATGCGCGCCGTTGCGAATGCCGGGTGCTGGCGCATGAAATCCGTGGCCGGCGCGGGTTTCTCGGTTAGCTTCGGGTTTGCGTGGCAGTTGATACATAGTTGTTCGTCGTTGCGCGCCAGCGTCGAGGGCTCGTCGTGTTCGCGATGACAGCTCGCGCAGCGCGTCGCAGCTAACGCAGGCAACTGGCGACTCTGCGGCGGCAGATGTCCATGCAGCGAAGTCGCATGGCAGGCGAGACAGGCCTGGTCGGCGACGCGCGCGAATGGCCGCTCGTGGCACGACTCGCATTTGGCGCTGAGATTGGCATGGGCTGTATGCAACGGACCGGACTGCCAGGCGTGATCGCTCGGCAGCAAAGTCTGGCGGGTCGGCAGCAGCGCGCCGGATTGCGGCGAGCTCAGCCAGGGCACCAGCAGCGCTCCAACCAGCACCACGATGGACAGCGCCCAGGCCCATGGCTGCATGCGCGCGCCCACTTCCGGCAGCGTGAGCAGCAGCACCGGCGCCTCGACCGTACGCGTGTCGACGCTGTCATCAAGTTCAAAGGTGAACGCGAGATCAAAGCCCGCGGGAGGCGGGATGAGCCTGAGAATGTTGGCGCCGATCTGCAGCGCATCGCCGACGGCGAGCGACGCATCCCGACACACCGTGCCATTGACCAGCACACCGGTGAGTGCACGGCTACTAACAAGAATGCGCCCGCCGGCGCGCACAATGCGGGCGTGCTCAAGCTCGACACGTCGATCTTTCAGATTGATGACTTGATCGGTCGCGCGACCCAGCGTGATCACTTCGCCATCGAAGATCCGGTCGCGCTGCAGGGCGGCGCCGCCTGGGCCGCGACTGACAAATCGGATCAGAGCACGCATACGGGTTGCTCGTGCCTCACCAGTACAGGAACACGCTGATCACGTGCGCGATCAGCGCCGTGAGCAGGCCGAATGTCACGGGCACATGCACATACAGCCAGATCTGCAGCCAGGCCTTGAGCTGCGCGTCGCGCCGCAGCTGTTCAAGCAAGACACGCCGTGCAGCGGCAAGCGACATAAGCTCGGTGAGTGCCTGTGTCTGTGCGCCGTCGGTGCTGCGCGACAGGCGATCCGACAGGAAATCAATCACGGCGCGTTGACCCGGATTCATGACAATGCTGGCGCCACCGCCCGCGCCACCCGGTAGCAGCACCTGCGAGCGATCGGCGCCGCGCAGCAAGGCCAGGACGCCGTCGCCGAGCCGTGTACGATCGCGTGCGCTCTGTGCCAGGTCGCTATATTCCGGCGGTAATCGCGACGCAACCCGCAGGCTGCGCGCGTCGATCTCCGCGAGCTGTTCGGTCAGCTGGTCGCGCGTCAGGCTCGCGCGATTGGCGGACAGTTCGCGCGGGTAGCGCACGTACAGCACCACGCCAACGCCGCCGCTGGCGATCACGAGGCACATCAGCACGTACGCCAGCGTGTGCACGTTCCAGCCAAACTGAAACCCGGTGTGCAGCGTGACGATGACCAGCAGCGCGAGGCCGAGATAGACATGCGCCGACACCCAGCCCTGCAGGCTGCCTAACGTCGAGCGATAGCTGCGCTTGCGAACACCCAGTGCCGTGAGCCATAAAATCAGCGCGGCGCCAACGCCACCGAGTGTGTAGCCGAGCCAGGTACCGCCGTCATGGGGTTCGGCATCACCCTGCAGCGCGTAGGCGAACACGGCCAGCAGCACCAGGGCGACCGCGATCCACAGGAATCGCTTGCGGCGGTAGGCGAGCAGTGACTCGTGCATAGCGTTAACAGGACTTAGACCGGCCGCGCCGCGCGGCTGACAAACTCGACGAACTTCTCCGGACTGACGCGAATGGCTGCGCCGGTCGGACAGGCGCGCACGCAGGCCGGCCCGCCCGCCTGCCCGGAGCACATGTCGCATTTGACTGCTTTCTTGGCATCGTCCCTGCTGCCGGAAGTCTCCATGTGAATAACGCCATACGGGCAATTGCGTTCGCAATTGCCGCAACCGATGCAATTGTCGCCAATGAAAACTTCGCCGTTAGGTGCCCGCCGGATCGCATCCGGCGGGCAGTCCTTCATGCACTGCGGATTCTCGCAATGCCGGCAGGAAGTCGGCACGTGCACGTGCGCGAACGTCGGTCCCGCCTCCCGGCCGAGACGCGAGGTTCCGTCATGGGTCGCGGCGCAGGCCTTTTCGCAATTGTCGCAACCGACACACAGGGTTTCATCGATCAGCAGGACATCGGTCGCCTCGCCCAGTCCCTGCCGCAGCAGAAACGAAATCAAGTCGCCCGCCTGTGGTTGGGCCTGCATTTCGACATTCGCCGCGATGCGCTTGCGCGCGGTGGCCTGCACGGCGTCACGCAACCGCGGATTACGCTCAAGCAATTGCGCAAAACTCGCCGCATCGAGGCACACGGTCTCGGTCGGCACGGTGGCCTTGACGGTCGCACTGCGGCGCGTGCCGCCCATGAGGCCCATTTCGCCGACGTAATTTCCGGCCGCCAGGTACGACGTGACGATTTCACGGCCACCTAACATCCGCGAGATGGCAACCGACCCGGAGCGCACCAGGTGCAGCGTGTCGGCGCTGTCACCCTCATGAAACAGGGCGTCATCGGTCTTGTAACGTTTCAGCTGCGCGCGATCGGCAATCGGCTTCAGGTCCTCCTGGCTGGCCTGCGGTGCAAAGGCGGCGCGAATCGCGCGGGCGATGAACTGCTGATCCAGAACGCGCTTGACGGCCTCGACCGAGGACAACAACTTGTTGATTTCCCGGCGCGGCGATTCCAGCAGCACGCAACCGGGGCCCGCGTAGACAGTGCCTGACCGGCGACGACCCGAGAGCAGCGATATCTCGCCAAAAAATTCGCCTTCGCCAAGTGCCAGTCGATACTTGTCGTTGTCGCCCAGTTCGATTTCGACAGTGCCCTGCACGATGACGTAGAAACTGTTGGTGTAGTCGTTCTTGTGGAAAATCGCGGTGCCGGCCTGCGGCGCATGTACTTCACTGCCGAGCGCGAGTTCACGGAACATCAGCGTGTTGAGGTCGCGGTACAAGGGCACGCGCTGTTGAATGAAGGCCAGGATGGCATTGACGTCCTGCGGCGACGGCAGCTTGCGAAACTTTTCGACGAACAGCGGGTGATCCGCTGGCTCGATCCTGTGGCCGAGGATGTACTCGACCACCTCGTAGCCCTGGTTCATGGCCTGCTTGATCAGCGGATAGCCGCCCAGCGCGCCAATCACATAGAGTCCCTGCACATTCGACTCGTACTGTGACGACAGCGCCGGCAGCGACGCCGGATCGGCATTCGGAAACACGATGCCGCAGCTCTCGACAAATTTTCGCGGCGCAACGGCACCGATGCGCGCGATGACGCGGTGCGCCGGCAACCGTGCCTGGCCGCTCGGAATATCGATGACGAACACATAGGGCGCGTGTGTCCGCTCTGCTTCGCTGGCTACTTCAATCGCAACGGCCCTGGAACTGTAGTAACAGCTCATCGCGCCCGCATCAATTGCCTTCAGTACAGCGTTGCGATTGCCCTCTTTGGCGCGGTCGAATTCGGTGCCTGTGTTCAGCAGTGTCACGCGATTGTGGCCGTGCAGGCCGAGCGCATTCTCGAGGCCGGCGTCACCGACACCGACCACGATGATCGATTCATCGCGGTACTCGTCCGGGTCGTCGAGCTGGTACTGCACACAGGGCAGCTGCTCGCCCGGAATGCCGAGCTGGCGCGGGTTGCCCTGCAGCCCGATCGCAAAAACAACGGTCTCAGCAAGAATCTGTTCGCCGCTTGCCAGAGTGATGACGAACTCGGGGCGCGCGCCGCTGATCCTGGTGACCGTGGCGTTGTAGCGGACATTGACCCGGTGTTTCGCCAGGCCTTCGGTCCATGCGGCCAGCACCTCCTCGCGACGCGCGGGGCCGAAGGCCAGCGGGCTGCGCAGCGGCAGCACGCCAGGTTCTGCCATCACATGCTTGCGTTTCTGATAGCGCTGGATCGTGTTTGCCGGCGCACCGCTCTGTTCGAGCAGCACGTGTGACACACCGAGCTCGGCTGCGTGCGCGGCCGCCGAGAGTCCGCCGGGTCCCGCGCCTACGACGGCTATCTTGAAGCGCTCACTCATTTGCGCGGCATCATGGACGGGCGACGAACGCAGCTACTCCGTTGACCGAGCTCTGAGTCTGTTGCTCAGTCATCTCGAAACTGAGACCAACACCGTTAGGTAAGCCGGCCAGATCCTGCGGACCAGCAAAGAACCCGTTGAAAGAACCACTGGCTGGTAGCGAGAAATTAAACTGTGTGTCCGTGAATGTGCCGTTTAAGTTGCCCGAGAACAGGTTGGTGCCACCGGTGATAGTGCCATTGCCGGCCCCCGACCAGGATGAATTCGCAAAGCTTGCATTGATCGACGCTGTAACCGTGGCATTGGTGAAGTTCGCGGCAAAAGTCGCGCTGTTGAGCGTGCCCGCCTGGTTCTGCTGGTTGGTCGGATTGGTGTTGCCAATCCAGGTGTAAATGGCGCTACCGCTGTTAGGCAGCACCGGCGCATTGGCGCTGTCGGCCGACATGATGTAGTGCAGGCTCCGCTGAGAAAAGTCGAGCGGCGCTGTGTTGCCGGATCCCGGTGGCGTAGTGACCGTACCCGCGCCACCCGCCCATCGGCCCCAGCGCAGCATGCCGCGCAGGTCAAATCCAGCATCCGCGGTCGGAGCATTGCCGATATCAAACTCGCCTGCCAATGGGATTGATCCGGCCCGCGGAGTGAACACGCCGCCGAACCGTGTCAGGTTGAATCCGGTCAGGGCATATTCGGCGGCAGCATTCGATGTCGTCGCTGGACTGCGCGCACTCGCGATCGAGAACGCGATGTCGCGCCGCTGCTGTGCCGGTTGCGGGAGCGCGTTGCCACCGCCAGCCGGGAAACCACTGCCGAGCGAAGAGAACACGGTCGCGCCGCTGACGTTGCCGATCGATGCGACCTGCGGACCGACATACCACGTGATTCCGGCGCCCAGATTGGCGGGTCCTGTCGCGCCCGGCACGACAATGAAGCCGCTGTAGGCTCCCGCGACAACTGCAATATTGCCGACCACAACACTCGGCAGGGCCGCACTGAACTCGCGGCTGCCCGGGACAAAGACGCCACCGTTAGCTGCGTAGTAGCTGCGACCATCGATGGTTGCCAGAACCGCGAAGTTGAAGATCTGCCGGGTGAAGTCGACCAGGAAACTGGCGCCACCTAACGAACCGGCGTTGCCGCGGGTATCGGTCGGCGTGGTGTTGCCGACCAGCGTGAGATAGCCGGAACCGGTCGTGGGCAGCGCCGGCGCACCGAGGTACTCAGGTCCGACGATCCAATGCAGGTTTTGCTGCGTCAAGTTCAATGACTGAGGCGCGGCACCCTGCGTCGTGACAGTCGCAATGCCGGAGGTCCAGCGGCCCCAGCGAATTCCGGTCGCCGCATTGCTGCCAGGACTCGCCTGCTGTGCCGAGCCGATCGTATAGTTTTGCAACGCGCCACTCGGGGTCGCAAACGCGATCAGATTGCCATTCGCGTCAAACAGCATCACCGACGAGAGCGTGCTTCCGGCATTGGCCAGCGGCGCCTGGCCACCACCAAATGCAAAGGCCAGCGAACGCTGCGGCGGGTTGCCGCCTTGTGTTAGATCGACAACTGCTCCACGCGGTCCCTGGGCGCTGAT
>DAIQQI010000187.1:0-6402 GCA_036786925.1 Steroidobacteraceae bacterium | reverse complement strand
GGCGGCAGCAGCACGCTGTGCGTCAGCTCGCCGTGTTGGTAACTCCAGCGGTCGCCGTCCAGCGCCGCGTGAGCGCGTAACAGCAGGTCACCGCGGGCCGCAGCGACCGCGGAATGAAACACCTGGCGCAACGTCTCGCGCCCGTTCATGCGATCCGGTCCGGCGGTTCCCGGCCGCTGAAAAATGCCTCCAGGTTGCCGAGTACCCGCATTCCCATCGCGACTCGCGTCTCTTCAGTGGCGCTGCCGAGATGCGGCAGAAGCACGGTGTTAGGTAACTGCGCCAGGCCGGCTGCGATCTCAGGCTCGCGTTCGTAGACATCGAGGCCCGCGCCGGCAATGACGCCGCTTTGCAATGCATCGACCAGGGCGCGCTCGTCGACAATGACGCCGCGCGCGGTGTTGATCAGAAATGCTCCGGGCTTCATCTGCCGCAGTCGCGCGGCATTGATCAGATGCCGCGTGTCGGCATTGACGGGACAGTGCAGCGACACAAAATCCGAGCTTGCCAGCAATTGCTCCAGCGATGCGCAGATCCCGACCGGCGTCGCGGATCCACTGTCGGTCAGCCGCGGGCTGTAGGCCTGCACCCGCATGCCGAAACCAAAATGCGCGCGCTGCGCAACGGCGCGGGCAATCCTGCCGAACCCGACCAGCCCCAGGACTTTGCCCGACACCTGCCTGCCTAACATATGCGTTGGGCGCCAGCCGCTCCAGGCACCGCGGCGCAGCTCGGCGTCCCCTTCGACCAGGCGCCGCGCCACCGCCAGCATCAACGCGATGGCCAGATCCGCTGTGGCATCGGTGAGCACATCGGGAGTGTTGGTTACCACGAGGCCGCGAGCATGGGCGGCGGCAAGATCGATATGCTCAAAGCCGACACCGAAATTCGCGATCAGGCGCAAGCGCGGCCCGGCGGCGGCGATGATGTCGCCGCCGATGCGATCGGTGACGGTCGGGCAGATGGCATCGCTGTCACGCACGGCCGCCAGCCAGTCGCGTGGCGACAACGGCGCATCTGCGGCATTGAGCCGCGCGTCAAATCGTTCAGTGAGCAACTTTTCGACGCTTGCGGGCCAGCGCCGGCTAACAACAATAGTCGGCCTGGCGCCGGGATTTTGGGAATTCATGGTCGTCGCCGGTTATCTGCGCCGCAATCCTGCTACTCGTTCATAATAACAACCTGGGCATTGGAACAGGCAGGGGCTTGGCATGAAACTCGGATTGCAGCTGGGATACTGGGGCTCTAAACCGATCGATCGATTCATCGAGTTGGCGCAACGGGCCGAAGCCCTGGGATTTGACCTGGTTACGACGGCCGAGGCCTATGGCTCGGACGTATTCGTGCCGCTGGCGGCGATTGCGGCCCACACCAAGCGCATCCGACTCGGTACCGCAATCATGCAGATTTCGGCGCGCACGCCCGCCGCCGCTGCAATGGCCGCGATGACTCTGGACCACGTCTCCAATGGCCGAGTGGTCCTGGGCGTTGGTGTGAGCGGCCCGCAGGTCGTCGAAGGCTGGTATGGTCAGCCGTTCAAGAAACCGCTGGAACGCACCCGCGAGTGGCTGGCGATATTCCGCGCGATACTGGCCCGCGAAGCGCCGCTGACCTTCGCCGGCAACCAGTACCAGCTGCCCTACGTCGGGCCTGGCAGCACCGGCCAGGGCAAGGCCCTGACCACGATCACGCACCCGTTGCGCAAGCACATTCCGGTCTTGTTAGGCGCCGAAGGCCCCAAGAACGTGGAACTCGCGACGACACAATTCGATGGCTGGCTGCCGATCCTGATGCCGCCGGAACGCTTTGACCTGTTCGCCGACCAGATGCAGCTGATGAAGCCGGGTTTTGAAATCGTCGGCGCCGTGAGTGTCAGCCAGAGCGACGATCTGGCCAAGGCCCTGGTCCCGGTGAAAAAGCACCTGGCCCTCTATGTCGGCGGTATGGGCTCCAAGGAAGAAAATTTCCACAAGCGTATCGTGGAACGCAGCGGTTTCGCCGAGGCTGCGCAGCGCGTGCAGGACCTGTGGCTCGCTGGCCGGCAGATGGAAGCCGTCGCGGCGGTCCCGGATGAACTCGCGGACGCGCTGGCGCTGGTCGGTCCGCGGGAACATATCCGCGAAAACCTGCAGCGCTGGCGCAAGTCGCCGATCACGACCCTGTGCATGGGCATCAGCGGCAGCTTCGACGAAACCGTCAGCAACATGGAATTGCTGGCTGCCGAAATGCTGTAGCGGCGCCCGCTGGCTAACAGCTCGCTGCTAACGAAGCAAGGCAATCCAGTCGCGTTGACGGCTGCCGAACGCGACAAAGTGCGGGTTCAGGTACTCCGCCTTGGTGTTATAGCGCAGCGGCGTGCCATCCAGCGTCAGCACGGCTCCGCCCGCTGCCTCCAAGACCGCCTGTGCCGCGGCCGTGTCCCATTCCGAGGTCGGTCCCAGTCGCGGATACACGTCCGCCTGACCCTCGGCCACCAGGCAGAATTTGAGCGAACTGCCCATGGACACAAAGTCGTGCGGACCGATTTCACCCAGAAAACGGTCCAGCGAATCGCCGCGGTGCGAGCGGCTGCCGGCGACCCTGATGCTCGCACCGAGTTCGGGCTGGACCTGGATGCGGCGCGGTTCGGTCCCGGCCTGCGCTCGCCACGCACTCTGCCCGACACTGCCCCAGTAGGTGATGCCACTGACCGGCACATGCACGACGCCCAGCACCACGCGGTTGCCGTCGATCAATGCGATATTCACCGTGAACTCGCCATTACGCGACAGAAACTCCCGGGTGCCATCGAGCGGGTCGATGAGCCAATAGCGCGTCCAGGCAGCGCGGGTTGCGTAGCTGAGCTCGCTCGCCTCTTCCGACAACACCGGCAATGCCGGTTGCAGCCCGGCAAGTCGCGATACGATCAGGTGATGCGCGCGCAAATCCGCCTCGGTCAGCGGCGAACTGTCGCTCTTGCTGGCTGCCACGACCGGTCTGGAATGATAGACCTCGAGAATGACTTCACCCGCCGCGCGCGCAATGGCAACAATCTCGGCAATCGCGGGCGCCTGGCTTGTTAGCACGGCTTATCTAGAAAGACCGTGGCAAGCCAAGTTCGTGCTCGGCGATAAAGGACAGGATCAGGTTCGTGGAGATGGGCGCGACCTGATAGAGGCGTGTTTCGCGGAACTTCCTTTCAATGTCGTATTCGGCGGCGAATCCATAGCCGCCATGCGTCTGGATGCACATGTTGGCTGCTTCCCAGGAGGCCTTGGCCGCAAGCAGCTTCGCCATGTTAGCTTCGGCGCCACAGGGTTTGAGCGCATCGTACAACTCGCAGGCCCGGAAGCGCATCAGGTTCGCGGCCTCGGTTTCGATATAGGCTTCGGCGATCGGGAACTGCACGCCCTGGTTCTGGCCGATGGGGCGGTCGAAGACCCGGCGTTCGCCGGCGTACTTGCTGGCGCGATTGATGAACCAGTAGGCATCGCCGATACACTCAGCGGCGATCAGCACGCGTTCGGCATTGAGGCCGTCGAGTATGTACCTGAATCCCCGGCCTTCTTCGCCGATCAGGTTGTCGGCTGGAATTTCCAGATTGTCGAAGAACAGTTCGTTGGTCTCATGATTGACCATGTTAGGGATGGAGCGCAGCGTGAGCCCCTTGCCGATCGCCGTGCGCAAGTCCACCACGAACACCGACAGACCTTCCGACTTCTTCTGCACTTCGGCCAGCGGTGTCGTCCGTGCTAACAAAATCAGCAATTCGGAATGCCGCACCCGCGAGATCCAGACTTTCTGGCCGTTGATCAGATAACGGTCGCCCTTGCGGGTTGCGGTGGTCTTGAGCCTGGTGGTATCGGTTCCAGTCGTGGGCTCGGTCACCGCCATCGACTGCATGCGCAATTCGCCGCTGGCGATCCTGGGCAGAAATTCGCGCCGCTGCCGCTCGCTGCCGTGGCGCACCAGCACATTCATCACATACATCTGGCCATGGCAGGCGCCGGAGTTGCCGCCCGAGCGATTGATTTCCTCCATGATGACCGAGGCTTCGGCCAGCGACAGCCCGGAGCCGCCGTATTCCTGCGGTATGAGCGCGGCCAGCCAGCCGGCCTTGGTCAGTGCCGAGACGAATTCAACCGGATAGCCACGCTCGGAGTCGATCTTGCGGAAATACTCGTCGGGGAATTCAGCGCACAGGGCTCGCACGCCGGCACGGATTTCCTCAAAATTGTCAGATACGCTCATGTGGAGTCATCTTAGCGCAGTCGACCGGCAACACGGCGCAATGCGTCTGCTAGGCTTCAAGACCTCAATGGGACTGCCTTTCATTGCCGCCGAACAGTTTGCGCCGGGCGCCTGGTATCTCGCCGGCTTTGTTAGAAATGCGGCGCCCGAACTGCTGCAGGCAGTCTCCCGGGTTACCCAGTCGGCGCCCTGGCGTTGCATGCAGACACCGGGCGGACGTTCGATGTCGGTCGACATGAGCAACTGCGGCGATCTCGGCTGGATCTCGGACCTGCGCGGCTACCGTTACACCGCGGTCGATCCGCTGACGAACCGGCCCTGGCCGGCGCTGCCGGATCCAATCCGGCACTGGAGCCTGGAAGCTGCGCGGGCGGCAGGATTCGCGCACTTTGCGCCGGATGCCTGCCTGATCAACCGTTACCTGCCGGGCGCGCGCATGAGCCTGCACCAGGACAAGAATGAGCAGGATTTCAACGCGCCCATCGTGTCCATGTCGTTAGGTCTGCCGGCCACGTTCCTGTTTGGCGGCCTCGAACGGCGGGAACGCCCGCAGCGGCTGCCACTGGCGCACGGCGATGTGCTGGTCTGGGGCGGACCGGCGCGGCTGCGATTTCATGGCATCCTGCCGGTTGCAGCCGGCAGCGAGGAACTAACAGGCTCAGTAAGGATCAATCTCACTGTGCGCCAGGCCGGCTGATCGGTCGCTCAGCGCCTGGACTTCTTCGTGCTCTTCTGTTTGCTCTTCGATTGCGTTTTGCGCGAACCGCGCGCCCGCGGCAAATCGCGCGCAAGCCTTACCAGGTAATCGGAAAATTCCGACCCCAGTGCAGGATCGGCCAGCGCGTGCTCGACCGTCGCCTGCAGATAGCCCTGTTTGCTGCCGCAGTCGAAGCGCTTGCCTTCGAAGCGATACGCCAGCACCGTTTCTTCGCGCATCAGGTCCGCAATGCCATCGGTCAGCTGGATTTCGCCGCCCGCGCCTTTGCCAATGGTCGCCAGCCGCTCGAAGATCCCCGGTGTCAGCACATAGCGGCCGACGACCGCAAGCGTGGACGGGGCGACCGCAGGCTTCGGTTTTTCGACGATTCGTTGCACCTTGCTGACCTGTGCGCGCGGGTCGTCGGTAGCCACGATGCCGTACTTGTCGGTCTCCATCGCCGGAACATCTTCGACACCTAACACGCTGGTGCCTCGACTGGCGAATACCTGCGCCATCTGCTTTAGCACCGGAACCTCGGCGGTGATCAGGTCGTCGGCGAGGTGCACGAAAAACGGCTCGTCCCCCACTGCAGGCTGCGCACACAAGACCGCGTGCCCAAGCCCCAGGGGCGCGGACTGGCGGATGTAAATGCAGGTCGCATAACTGGGCAGCACGCTCTTGATGCGTTGCGCGAGGTCGCTCTTGCCCTGCGAATGCAGCAGGCGCTCGAGTTCCAGGTCCGAATCGAAATGATCCTCGATGGCGCGCTTGGATGAACCGGTGACGAACACCAGGCGGCGCGCACCGGCTGCCAGCGCCTCTTCGACCGCATATTGGATCAGCGGCTTGTCGACGATCGGCAACATTTCCTTGGGGCTGGCCTTGGTCGCGGGCAGGAAGCGCGTGCCTCGCCCCGCCACCGGAAACACTGCCGTTCGAATCAAACTGCGCATGCGAACCCCGACACAAGCCAAACCACGAGTTTAGACCGGGCGGCAGCGCAAATGTGCCGAGCATTACGCAGAATCCCGCCCGCTGACGCCCCGAACGGGGTTCCGGCGCGCCAGCGGGATCGGCGCCAACTAACGGGCTGGGCGCGTAACCGGAACCGCGGGCACGGGCTTGGCCCCGCCAGCCGCGACAGCCGGCCGGCGCGCCGCATCGATCCGGGTCTGGTCTACCCGGATCAGGGCCCGGTTCTTCTCAATGAACTTGGGCCCGATGCCCTTGACCAGCGCCAACTCATCGGCCGAGCGGAACGGCCCGTGCTGCTGACGGTATTGGACGATGGCTTCGGCCTTGGCAGGTCCGACGCCCTGCAACTCGCGGGCGAGCGTGGCGGCATCCGCGGAATTGATGTTGACCGGATCGGCCCAGCCCGGCGCCGGGGCCAACAGCACGGGGGCCAGGAGCACCGGCAGGATGGTTGCTAACAAACGACGCATGATATTGCTTCCTTGCAGTCGCGACCG
>DAIQQI010000460.1:0-1941 GCA_036786925.1 Steroidobacteraceae bacterium | reverse complement strand
CCTTCTGGACCAGCGCGGCGTTAGCACCCGCGGCGGGCGCCGTGGCCGCCGGGACCGGCAATGCGGGCAGGGCGGCGGGCATGGGTTCGACTTTCTTGCCAGCCGCCGCTTGATCGGCGCGCGCCCGGGCAGCAGCGGCCTCAGTGGCCAGGCCCATGAAATCGTACGACTGAGCTAACAGACGCCAGCCATCTGCATCCTGGGGATTCTTTTCAAGTTTGGCCGTCAGGCGCTGGACGGCGTCGGCGAGGCTGCCGCCCGTTGCCTGGCCATCCATGGCGCCATTCGCGTGCGCCGGGGCGACTTGTTCGGTGGTGGCAGCGGGCGTGGTCGCCGCCAAGTGAGGCGAGCCGGTCGCGGCGTAGATCGCCAGGGCGGCCAACGGCAACAACGCACATACGGCGAGCGCCGGCCAGAGATGCCGGCGGGGATCGTCGCCCGCGCGGCGTGACCAGAATAATGGCACGATCAGCACGGCAGTCGTCAGACACACCATTGCGGTGGCAATCAACCAGAACGTCGTCAGGCGCAACTAGACCCCCTGTGCAAAATTGCACACAAAAGTGACTGTAATCACCGACACCAAGCGACTGATTTATCAGTGATTTTCTGCATAAAAGCTTGTACCTTTGCGACCACAAACTCAAGCCGGTTGGCGCCGCTGTTTTGCGACAAGTTCACATTTTCCCGCGACAACAGTCGCGGACTTGCGCACAAGTTCTTAGGCTCGTATCGAGAAACTGATCGTGCTCATATATCTCGTTTACTTATTGCCACTGGCGATGATCTGGGCGTTCTACCTCGTCCGTCGCCAGCGCCGGCATGCGCATAACGCCGCGATCCTCGCCGAGGCGCGCGAGGCGGGTCTTGCCGAGCCTGTTTCATTGCATCCGGTCATTGATCCTGCGCGTTGCCTGGGCTGCGGCGCCTGCGTCACTGCGTGTCCCGAGTCCCCGAATCATCATGTGTTAGGTTTGATCCACGGCAAGGCCGAGCTGGTCAGCCCGACCGACTGCATCGGTCACGGGGCCTGCAAAATCGCCTGCCCGACCGGCGCCATCCAGCTGGTCTTCGGCACCGAGACACGCGGCGTCACGATTCCCGTCCTGTCGCCCAATTTCGAGTCTTCGGTTCCAGGCATCTACGTCGCCGGCGAGCTGGGCGGAATGGGACTCATTCGCAATGCGCTCACGCAGGGCCGGCAGGCCGTCGAGGCTATTCACGCAGAACGCATCCCGCAGATGGTGGGTGTGCCGCTCGACCTGATGATCATCGGCGCGGGACCGGCGGGATTCGGCGCCGCATTGACGGCGACCAGCCTCAACATGCGCTATCTCGGCGTGGACCAGGATTCGCTGGGCGGTTGCGTGTTCCAGTATCCGCGCGCCAAGGTCGTCATGACCTCGCCGGCGGTGATGCCGCTGGTCGGCGAAATCCGCTTCACAATGACTGCCAAGGAAGCCTTGCTGGAGTACTGGCAGGAGATCGAGAAGAAATATGCGCTCAAGTTCCGGTATCAGGAGCGCGTGACCGCGATCGAAAATTTGCCCGCCGGTGGTTTCAGGGTGGTGACCACCAAGTCGCAATACCATGCGGCCCGCGTGCTGTTAGCCATTGGCCGACGCGGGACTCCACGCAAGCTTGGTGTGCCTGGGGAGGATTTGCCCAAAGTCGTCTATCGACTGCTCGATCCAGACCAGTACATCGGTCAGAAGGTGCTGGTGGTCGGCGGCGGCGACAGCGCGCTGGAGGCCGCGGCGAGCATCGCCGAAGCCAGGGGCACGCAGGTGATCCTGTCGTATCGTGGCGAGGCGTTCCAGCGCGCCAAGCAGGCCAACCGGAAACGGGTTGCAGCGGCAGAGGAAGCCGGAAAATTGACCGTGATGCTGAATTCGCAGGTTCGCCGCATCGATCCGAAGATGGTGATGATCGAGCAAAACG
>DAIQQI010000186.1:0-6405 GCA_036786925.1 Steroidobacteraceae bacterium | reverse complement strand
CTGGGCATCGGCTTCCTCCTCGGGCTGGCGGCCTGGGAGTGGTGGCGCAGGCGGCGCGCGGCGGCGCAGGCACGCCACGACAGCACAACATCGGCAGTTGCCGCGTCCGAGCCGCTGGATGAATCGGTGCGCGACCGGTTGTCGGCGGCGCCCTCCATTGCCCCGCTCGGCCGTGATCCGGTGTTAGGTTCGCTGCCGATGGTGGACGTCGGTGAGCAGCTCGATTCACAGATTCAGGCTGATGTTGATCGTTATGGTCTGGCCGATGCCGACACGGTGGTCCTCGATACCGCCGATTTCGGCAAGTCGCCGGAATTGCGCATCGACTGGCCGGATGAAACGCAGCGCCAGATCCTGGGCCTGCGGGTGGTCGCGCGGCCCGGCACCCGGTTTTCCGGCATGCGCGTACGTCAGGCGCTGGTCGGCGACGGCTACGTCTACGGCGAGCTGCGGATCTTTCATCGCGCCGGTCTCGACGGGCGCGTGATCCTGAGCGCCGCCAACCTCAACAAGCCCGGTTACTTTGAGCTCGACAAGATCGATTCCCAGACCTTTTCCGGCCTGAACCTGTTTGCAGTGCTCCCGGGTCCGCTGCCCGCCGTGCAGGCATTCGAACTTTTGTTAGGCTCGGCGCGGGCGCTGTCGCAGCGCCTGGGTGGCGACATGGCCGAAACCAACGGCGCGCGGCTGACCGATGAACGTACGCTGGAATTGCGCGCCGGCTTGCGCGATACCGCGCCATTGCAGCGGGCTGCCGGCGCAGACTGAAGCGGCGCGACGTGGGCGCCAGGCGGCCGCAGCTGGATGAGGCGAGGGCTCGCCATGGCGAGCTCTGCGGGCAAATTGCCCGCCACAACTATCTTTATCACGTACTCGATGCGCCCGAGATTTCGGACGCCGCCTACGACAGCCTGATGCGCGAGCTGCTGGCGCTCGAAACCGAGTGGCCGCATCTTGTCAGCCCGGCGAGCCCGAGCCAGCGTGTGGGCGACACGCCACGCACCGGCATCGCCGAGATCGTGCATCGCCTGCCGATGCTGTCGCTGGAAAATGCCTTCAGCGATGACGAAGTCGTGGCCTTCGACCGGCGCATCCATGAGCGGCTGGGGATCGAATCCGACATCGAGTATGCCGCCGAGCCGAAACTGGATGGCCTCGCGATCGCGCTTTTCTACCGCGACGGCAAGCTCGAATACGCGGCCACGCGCGGCGACGGCGCCACCGGCGAGGATGTCACCCCTAACGTGCGCACCATCCGCGCGGTGCCGCTCGAGTTGTTAGGCAGCCCGCCGCGCGAACTCGAGGTCAGGGGCGAAGTATTCATGCCACTGGCCGGTTTCAACCGGATGAACGAGGAAGCCGTGGCCCGCGACGACAAGGCCTACGTCAATCCGCGCAACGCGGCGGCGGGCATCGTGCGGCAACTGGATCCGCGGGTTACCGCGTCGCGGCCGCTGGATATCTTCTTCTATGCGCTCGGTATCGTCGCGGGCGCCGAGCCGCCGGCGCGGCAGACCGATCTGCTGGCCTGGCTGCGCAGCCTGGGCCTCAAGACCTGCCCGGAGGCGCAGTCAGTGCGCGGCCTCGCGGGCTGCCTGGCCTATTACCGCGGTATCGGTGCGCGGCGCGAGCAGTTGCCGTACCAGATCGATGGCGTGGTTTACAAGGTCGAGGAGCGGGCGCTGCAGACCCAGCTTGGCTTCGTGTCGCGCGCACCGCGCTGGGCGCTGGCGCACAAGTTTCCCGCTGAAGAGGTGGAAACGGAGCTGCGCGATGTCGAGTTTCAGGTCGGACGCACCGGGGCCCTGACACCGGTCGCGCGCCTGGCACCGGTCTTTGTCGGCGGCGTCACCGTCAGCAATGCGACGCTGCATAACATGGATGAAATCGAGCGCAAGGATGTAAGGATCGGCGATACGGTGGTTGTTCGTCGCGCCGGCGATGTGATTCCGGAGGTCGCGCGGGTGCTCCTGGATCGCCGTCCGGCCAATGCGCGGCCGGTACTGCTGCCAGCCACCTGCCCGGTGTGCAATTCCCCGGTAGTGCGCGACGCTGACGCGGCGGTCGCGCGCTGCACCGGCGGCTACAGCTGCGCCGCGCAGCGCAAGGAAGCCTTGCGGCATTTCGCCTCGCGGCGCGCGATGAATATCGAAGGGCTCGGTGAAAAACTGATCGATCAGCTGGTTGATGCGGACCTGCTGCGCACGCCGGCCGACATATTCAGGTTGAGCGCGCCGCAGCTGGCGGCCCTGGATCGCATGGGCGACAAGTCGGCGGCCAAGCTCGTGGCCGCGATCGCTGCCAGCCGCTCGACCACGCTGCCGCGCCTGCTGTTCGCGCTGGGCATACGCGACGTCGGCGAGGCGACTGCCTTGTCGCTGGCGCGGCACTTTGGCGACCTGCCGCTGTTGTTAGCTGCGGACGCCGCGGCGATCGAAGCGGTGCCGGACGTCGGGCCGGTAATCGCTGCGAACGTGGCTGCGTATTTCCAGGATCCGGCGCACCTGCGGCTGCTGCAGGAGCTGCGCGAACTGGGGCTCGGCTGGCCGACGATCACCAAGCCCGCGGCCGCGTCGCAGCCCCTCGCAGGTCGTACCTACGTGCTGACCGGGACGCTCAAGAATTTCACGCGCGAGGATGCTGAGGAAAAATTGCTGGCGCTGGGCGCGAAGGTCTCGGGCAGCGTGTCGCGCAAGACCACAGCCGTGATTGCCGGCAGCGACGCCGGTTCCAAGCTGAAGAAAGCTGCCGAGCTTGCGGTGCCGGTGCTCGACGAGGCCGGGCTCGAGAAGATCCTGGCGGCCGGGAACGACCGCCAGGATTCCTGATGATTACTTGCGTTCGACCTTGGCGGTCTTCAGCAACTCGTCCGTGTAGGTCTTGACCTTCTTGCTGAGCACGATCTGCACCAGGCGTTCCTTGACCTGGTCAAAAGTCGGCAGCGTGGCTTCGCGGGTTTCGTCGACTTTCAGGATATGAAAACCGAACTGCGTGCGCACCGGGGTGGTCGTGTATCCGCCTTTCTTCAGGCCTAACAAAGCCTGGATGAAAGGCGGCGGCAGCGCGCTGCCCGGAGACACCCAGCCAAGATCACCGCCGCGGGGCTTGGACTGCGCATCCGCGGACTCGGTGGCCGCCAGCTTCTCGAAGCGCTCGCCTTTCTGCAGGCGCGCAATCAGCTTGTTCGCCAGTTCTTCGGACTGCACCAGGATATGGCGCACCCGAAATTCGGTGCGTGGCGCAGCAGCCATCTGCGCATCGTATTCGGCCCGCAATTCCTGTTCGGTCGGCTCTTTGCCCTTCAGGTAATTGGCGGTCACGGTCCGCTGCAGCACTTCCAGGCGCGACAGGTCCAGCATTGCGAGCGTGTTCTTGTCCTTGGTAACGCCCTGTTTATCGGCTTCATCGGCCAGCAGTTGCATGCGCACCAGCGCATCGACGGCTTCCGAACGTTGTTCGGGCGAGAGCTCGGACACGCTGCGGCCGGCCGCAGCCTTTACGTAGGTCTCAAGCAGGTCGGCGCCAATCGCCTTGCCGTTGACCGTTGCGACCGGCGCTGCCGGTGCGGCGGCGGGTGCCTCGGCAGGCTTCTGTTTGCAGGCTGCCACCAGGGCAAGCGCGGCGAGGGGGAGCAATAGGCGGGTTTTCATGTCGTGAGTTCTCGGTAGGGGGTTCGGTCGGCAAAACGCCTATTATGACGGCAGCCGGGCATCAATCGAAAGAGCATGTATGCCGCCCGGGCCCATCAGGGGCGCCAATGCGTCATAAACCAGCCGGTGCCTTGCCAGGGGCAACAGTCCCTGGAAGCGGCTGCTGCGTACCAGCACCTGGTAGTGACCGCCTTCCCGGGCACCTGCGTGGCCAGCGTGGGCTGCGCTGTCGTCCAGCACCGTCAGCTCGGTTGGCGCCAGGCTGGCGGTCAGCAGCGCGCGAATCCTGGCGACCAGATCAGGCGGCGGGTTGCTCATCGCGCAGCTCCGGTCGGCGCATGAGCCAGTAGCTCAGGCATACAAAGAACACCATGATCAGCAGCGTCAGGCCAATGGTCTTAAACCTGACCCAGACCGCTTCCGACAGATGGTTTGCCACCCACCAGTTGGCGCCCGCCATGAGCCAGTAAAAGAGGCCCAGCGCCCGATTGGCGGTGCGCCAGTTACGCGCCTCGATGGCCTTGAATTCCGGCACCATTTCCGACATCAGGCGCTCGGCCAGCACGCGCTTGCCGATGAACTCCGACAGCAGGTGCGCCAGACCTAACGCTCCAAACAGGATGGTCGGCTTCCACTGGATGAAATGCACGTCGCGCAGCCACAGGGTCAGACCGCCGAAAATCAATACTAACAACAGGCTGAAGCCGTGCACCGCCGGAACATGGCGCGTGCGCAGCCAGTCGATCGCGACCACTGCAAGCATCGTAATCATCAGTGCGCCGGTGGCGACATAAATGCCGGCCACCTGGTAGGCGACCAGGAATACCGCGAGCGGGGCGAGCGTGAGCAGACTTTGCATGACAGGGCTTCCGAGTGCAGCAGGTATGATAGCCGACCAGGCAAACGGACCATCCCTTGACAGACTATTATCTATTGCACCCGAAGAATCCCGAGCGCCGCCTGGTCCTGAAGGCGGCCGAAGCCGTGCGTGCCGGAGGCCTGATCGTCTATCCGACCGACAGTTGCTATGCGTTAGGTTGTCATATCGGCGACAAGGACGCCCTGGAGCGCATCCGGCACATACGCCATACCGACCGCCACCATCACTTCACGCTGGTGTGCCGCGATCTCACGGAAATCGCCAAGTACGCGCGGGTCGATACCTGGCAATTTCGGATCCTGAAATCCTGCACGCCCGGTCCTTACACCTTCCTGTTGCCCGCGACGCGCGAGACGCCGCGCCGCCTGCAGCACGAAAAGCGCCGCACCATCGGTATCCGGGTGCCGGATCATCCGGTGCCGCAGATGCTGCTCGAGGCTCTGGGCGAACCTTTGATGAGCTCGACGCTGCTGTTGCCGGGCGATCATATGCCGGTTACCGACGGCGCGGAGGCGATGGGGCGCCTGGAGCACCAGGTCGATGTCATCCTGGACGGCGGCCACTGCGGCATCGAGCCGACCACCGTGGTCGATCTGATTAGTGCGCCAGCTGTCGTTACGCGAGCCGGTAAAGGGTCGATCGAGCGACTGGGCATGTAGTTATCCGGGGGCGAGGCCGCCGCTTCGCTATAATTCGCCGACAACATGAGCGCCACACCGCAAGCTAAACGCGTGCTTTCCGGCATGCGTCCGACCGGGCAACTGCACCTCGGCAATTATCACGGCGCATTGAAGAACTGGCTGGAGCTGCAATACCAGTACCAGTGCTTCTTTTTCGTTGCCGACTGGCACGCCCTGACAACGGGATACGATGACACCAGCCGGCTGCCTGAGCAGACGCACGAGATGGTCATCGACTGGCTGGCGGCGGGCATCGATCCGGGCGTCGCAACGCTGTTTGTCCAGTCGCACGTGCCGGAGCACGCGGAACTGCACCTGTTGCTGTCGATGATCACGCCGCTCGGCTGGCTCGAGCGCGTGCCGAGCTACAAGGATCAGCAGGAAGCGCTCAAGGAAAAAGACCTGGCCACCTATGGGTTTCTCGGTTACCCCTTGCTGCAGTCGGCTGACATCCTGCTGTACCGCGCCTACGGCGTGCCGGTCGGCGAAGACCAGGTGGCGCATGTGGAGATCACGCGCGAGATCGCGCGGCGTTTCAATCACCTGTACGGACGCGAACCGGATTTTGAAACCAAGGTCGAAAAGGCCATCAAGGGTCTCGGCGGCAAGAACGCCACGCTCTATCGCCAGTTGCGGCGCAAGTTCCAGGAGAGCGGTGACAGCACCGCGCTCGAGAAAGCACGCGCCCTGATCGATAGCAACACGCGGCTGACGGTTGCCGATCGCGAACGCTTGTTAGGATTCCTGGATGGCGACAGCGTGGCCATATTGCCCGAGCCGCAGGTGCTCCTGACCCGCACGCCCAAATTGCCGGGGCTGGATGGCCGCAAGATGTCCAAGTCCTACGGCAACACCATCGGACTGCGCGAAGATCCGGACCAGGTTGCTAACAAGCTGAAGACCATGCAGACCGACCCGGCGCGCGTGCGCCGCACCGATCCGGGCGACCCGGACAAGTGCCCGGTATTCGACCTGCACAATGTCTATTCCGACGACAAGACGCGCGAGTGGGCGGCGGCCGGATGCCGCAGCGCCGGCATTGGCTGCCTGGAATGCAAGAAGCCGCTGATCGAGCGGGTAGTCGAAGACATCCAGGCGATGCGCAAACGGGCGCAGGAATTTGTCGACAATCCGGATGTAGTGCGTACCATACTCGCCGAAGGCAGCGAGAAGGCCCGCGAGGCAGCGCGCGAAA
>DAIQQI010000185.1:0-6416 GCA_036786925.1 Steroidobacteraceae bacterium | reverse complement strand
GGACCGCGGCAACGACCGTCGTCCAGCCGCCCAGCGTCTGCGCACCAAAGAAATCCGGGCAGTTTGGGTAACTGGAGGCCGCAGGATGATCGATGTAGGTCCCTTCGCTCAGGATCAGGCCCACCTCGTGGCGTGCGCGCCGCGCGTAATATTCGGCGACCGCAGGCGTCGGCACGCCGCCAGGACTGAAGGCGCGCGACATCGGCGCCATCACGAGGCGCGAGCGTAGCTTGAGAGGGCCATTCTCAAAAGGCTCGAACAGCCTGCTCACGCCGACGCCCCCTGCCAGGCCTGCGCGGCCCGGAGACTCTCGCGAAATGGCCGGCGACCCAGCCACAAGAGCAACAGCATGAGCGGCGTGCTGACAGCGCCCACGACCGCGATGGAATACTTGATGGCCTTGGGATCCTGAAACGCATAATCGGTCAGCGCGCCGACCAGCAGCGGCCCTAACACGACTCCGACCAGGTTGCCGCACAACAGATAGATTGCGGTGATCTGCGCCCGCATCTGGTTCGGCGTCACCGCCTGCAGCGCCGCGGCGGCCGTGCCGCCCCAGGTGCTAAGGAAAAAGTTGGTCGCAGCGAGCAGGGCGAGCGACAGCCAGTCGCGCGACACCAGTGTTGCCGTCGAAGCCAGCGGCAGCAGGCAAATGCCGGCATAGATCGCGACGTCGATATGCGCGTTAGGATTCTGGCGGCCGATCAGGCGCGTGCACAGCGAACCGCCGGACAAGGCGCCGGCAACGCCGGTTACGATGATAATGATTCCGAACGCAAACCCGATCTCCGGGCCGGTCCAGCCATGGTCGCGAATGAAATAGGTGGGGGTCCAGGCGAACACCGCATAGGAAATCAGGTTGATCAGGCAGAACGGACCGATGATGCCCGCGTAGGTTCGCGCGCGCTGCGCGACAAATCTCGCTACGTCCGGCACCGGCAGCGACTGTGTCGCGCGCTGCGCCGATTTCAGCAAGCCCTGTCGCAGCGGCTCGCGCACGGTCGACAACAACAGCAGCGCCAGCGGGATGCCGGGCAGGCCGGCGACCAGGAAAGCCAGCTGCCAGGCTTTCACCGTACCTAACAAAGGCAGCTGCACGACACCCACCGCCGCCACGTAGGCCGCGACCGCGCCGCCGATGATGTAGGCCAATCCGGTACCAATCGCGACCGAAGACAGATAGATGCTCATTGCGAGCGGCAGCCAGCGCGGGCGGATCAGATCGCCGATCAGCGAATAGGCCGACGGTGACAGGGTCGCGGCGCCGACGCCGACGCCCGTGCGCGCGAGAAACAGCTGTGGAAACGAACTCGCCAGGCCGCACGACGCCGTCATGAGCGACCAGAAGGTCGCGCCGAACGCAATCAGGTTGCGGCGGCTGAAGCGATCCGCCAGCCAGCCAAACGGCAAACCCATCGCGCTGTACATCAGCGCGAACGAGGCGCCCGCCAGCAGCCCCATCAAGGTATCGCGAATCTTGAGGTCCGCCTGGATCAGCGGCGCCAGCTGGCCGACGATCTGCCGATCGATGAATGAGCTGATGAAAATCAGGCACAGCACGAAGAGTGCATAGGCGCCTACCAGCGGGCGCGGATAGCGGTCGGTTGTTGTTGTTGTTGCCAGGTCCGCCACACCGCGGATTTTGCCAGACACCGGCGCATCGTGTGATAGTTAAGCGATGAAAACCAAGCTCGTTACGCTGCTGGCCCTGCTTGGCCCGATCAATACCCATGCGGCGCCTTTGACCAGCGCCCAGCAAACGGCCATCGACGCCGTGGCAACCAAAGTGTTAGCTAACACCCAGGTCCCGTCAGCATCCGTTGCCGTGGTCGTGGATGGCAAGATCGCCTATTGCAAGGCGTACGGCGACCAGCGCCTGGATGGCAGCCCGCCGCTGGAGTCGGCGCGCTACCCGATCGCCTCGGTCAGCAAGCAATTCACGGCCGCCGCACTGCTGCTGCTGGAAGGCGACGGCAAGCTCTCGCTGTCCGACAAGGTCGCCAAATACCTGCCGACCCTGACGGATGCTGCGAATATCACGATCGCGCAATTGCTCAGCCATACGTCCGGCTACCGCGACTATTGGCCGCAGGACTACGACTTTGCGGCAATGAGAACACCTGTTAGCGCCGAAGGAATCCTGGACCGCTGGGCACGTGTTCCGCTCGACTACGCACCCGGCAGCAAGTGGCAGTATTCGAACACCGGTTATACAGCCGCCGGGCGAATTGCCGAGATGGTTGCGGGTGAATCGCTGTTCGCGTTTGAGCAGCGCCGTATCTTCAAGCCGCTCGGCATGCACGTGGTGGAGACCGAAACCGGGCTGAGCAAGACCGATGCCATTGGCACCAATCGACATGCCTTGGGGCCGGTGAAACCCGTGAAGCCAACAGCCCGCGGCTGGCTGTTTGCGACCGGGAACCTCGCGATGAGCCCCTGCGAACTTGCCAAGTGGAATGTCGCGCGATTGTCGCGCAGCGTGCTGACAGCGGCGCAATGGGACAAGCAGGAAAGCAATTTCTCGCCGGCTGACGTGACCGACAAGTATGGACTCGGCGTGCACCTCGGCACCGTCGATGGACGTGCGCGCGTCGAGCACGGCGGCGCCTTGTCGGGCTACCTGTCGGCCAACCGAGTCTACCCGGCCGACAAGGTCGCGGTCAGCGTGCTGACCAGCGCCGGATTTTCCAATGCGCAGGAGGCAATCGCCGATGCCATCGCACAAATTCTGTTAGCGAGTTCGGATGACACCCAGTTCGCGCGGGCGTTATTTGCCTCCCTGAGCCGCGGCGAAATCGATCGCAGCCGCTTTACCGTCAACGGCAACGAGTACTTCGATGCAGCAACGCTGGCGGACTATGCCGCGAGCCTGGGCCCGCTCGGCCCGCCTGATCGGGTGGTGCGGCGCGGCACCAAGGGATTGCGCGGCGGCCTGACAACGGAGCGATTCCTGTTCTATTTCGGCCAGCGCAAGCTGCTGGCGGTGCTCCGGGCGGAGCCCGATACCCAGCGTGTGGAGCAATTCACGGTTTACCCGTATTCCGACTGATCGCGTACCCGACCCCGGAACATACGTACTGGACACCAGCCATAAGGCGCGCTAGCGTGTTTTTGTGAAAAGCGGAATTCGATTTTCCCGTCGCATCGTTTGCCTGTTTTCCCTGCTGGTCCTGCATACCGCGGGTATCGCAGGAAGCAGCGTCGCGACAGCGGCCATTGGCGGTACCGGTGCTGCTGCGGGAACGGCGGTCCATTGCCCGAATCACCCGCAAGATCACGTGGCTACGCTCGCCGATGGTGCAACTGCGGTCCCAGACTGCAGCGGCTGCTGCCCCAGCGACCAGACCTGCCAGACTCCTTGCGCGTGCGCGGCCCTGGCTGCGTGCGTCAACTCACGTGTTGCAGTGCAGCTAACAATGACGATCACCCCGCGACTCAGCCGCTACACGGCCAGCCGACCCACACAACCGCCACCGCGAATCTTCCGCCCTCCCATCATCTGACTTCTCTGGCCGGCCTCGCGCCGGCATTTGTCTAGAGTCCAACCGATTCCAGGACGACGGATGCGTTGGGCATCCGCAGAGTGAGTCCATGAAATATTCATCGCAATTTCTTGCCCGCAGACTGGCATGCAGCGGCCTGTGTACGCTACTGACCCTGGCTTTGGCACAGGCCGCGGCTGCCGAGCTCGGCGCCAGCGAAGCGAGCCTGATCGAGTACGCCGAAGCTAACAGCCCGGAGCTCGCGGCGGCGCGCCTCGACTACCAGGCTGCGCAGGCGCGCGCCGAGGCTTCAGGCCGCTTGCCGGACCCGGAAGTGGAAATCGAGTTACGGGACATCTCGCAGGACACCCGTTCAACGCGCTACATATTCCGGCAGGCCCTGCCTTTTCCCGGCAAGCGCGCGCTTGCAAAGCGCATCGCGGCAACGGACATCAGCCGCAACGCCGCGCTGCGCGACAGCGCCGGCCGGACACTGCGCCAGCGCATTCGCGAGAATTACGCGCGCTACTGGTTTGCAGTACGCGCCACGGAAGTGCTGCAGGCGCGGGAATCACTGCTTGCCTCGATGGAATCACTGGCGCAGTCACGCTACCGCGCCGGTCTCGCGCCGCAACAGGACCTGCTCAAGGCCGCCATCGAACGTAACGAAGCGTCACGGCAACGCCTGCCGCTGGAGACGCAGCAACTGCAGGCCATCGCCGTGCTGAACGCGGCGTTAGGCCGGCCGTCCGGTGCCGCGCTGGCGAAACCGCAGGAGCCTCCCCATGACAGCTCGTTGCCGGATCTCGCCACGCTGCAGCACCGCCTCGGCGAGTCGCACCCGGCCATCCTCGCGGAGCAGGCCACGGCGGAGTCCGCGAAGTTGACAGCCGAGCAGGTACGCCGCGGACGCTACCCGGATTTCATGCTCGGTGTCGCACCCATTCAGACGGGCGGATCATTCGACGCCTGGGATGTGATGTTAGGATTTACGCTGCCGCTGCAGCGTTCGCGGCGCCACGCTGAGGAACGAGCCGCCCTGTTCACGCAGAAAGCGGCAACCGCACGCCGCGACGCGCTGCAGTCGGACCTCGCGGGCGCACTCGCAGACGATTGGGCGCAGCACCGGGCAGCCCTGCGCCAGGCCGCACAGCTGCGCGATACGCTGCTGCCGCTCGCGGATGCAAACTATCGCTCTGCCCTTGCGAACTACGGGCAGGGGCGCGCTGATCTCGCCACCGTGCTCGCAGCGCTCGCGCAGCAAAGCAGCCTGCAACTGGATTTGATCGCCTCACAACTGGAGGCGCGACTGCGCGCACTCGACATCGAAGCGCTTGCCGGAGACCCGTCATGAACTCAAAAAACACCATTGCCATCGCCGCCGCCATTGCCATCGCCGCGGCAGCCGGCTACCTGTTCGGTACGCGGCAGCAACACCCGCAGATGCCGGCGGCGGCCGCCGCTCCAAGAGCTAACAACAGCAGTCCGCAGGCCCCGATCAAGCGGCGCATCCTGTACTACCGCCATCCGATGGGCCTGAAAGACACATCGCAGGTGCCCAAGAAAGATGCTATGGGCATGGACTATGTGCCCGTCTACGCCGACGATCAGCCGTCCGTCCCTGGCAGCGTGACGCTGACACCCGAGAAGATACAGACGCTCGGTGTGCGCACCGAAAGTGCGATGCGTCGCCGGCTCAGCCAGGACATTCTCGCCGCCGGCACCGTGGCGATCGCAGAATCGCGGCAACGCAGCGTGTCACCGCGCTTCGACGGCTGGATTGATCAGCTGTACGTGACGGCGAACGGCACCGAGGTGCGCGCGGGGCAACCGTTGGCCGCCATCTACAGCCCGGAACTGGTTGCGATTCAGGAAGAATATCTGCTGGCTGCGCGCGCCGCGGAGACCTCGCCGCCCATGCGGGAACTGGCGCAGGCATCGCTCGAGCGGCTGCGCAACCTGGGCATCGCCGCTAACACTATTGCGCGGCTGCAGAACACCCAGACCGCGCAACGCACCGTGACGCTGGCAGCCCCCATTAGCGGGATCGTGGCCGAGAAAACCGCGATTGCCGGCATGCGCTTTGCCGCAGGCGAAACGCTGTTCCGGCTGCTCGATCTGTCGCAGGTCTGGGTGATCGCGCAGGTGGCGGAGCAGGACCTGCCGCGGCTCAAGATTGGCCAGGCAGCCAGTTTCGAGACTGCTGCGCATCCGGGCCGGCGATTCACCGGCAAGCTGAGTTTCATCGCGCCCACGGTGGATGGCGCAACGCGCGCGATCCAAGCGCGTATCGAGCTGGCTAACAGCAGCGGCGCCCTGAAGCCCGGCATGTTCGGACGCGCTACGCTGAGCGCAGCCGCTGACGACCCGGAGCGCCTGACCGTACCGGTCGGGGCCGTGATCGATTCCGGCACGCGGCAGATGGTGCTGCTGGCCCGTCCGGGTGGACGCTTCGAACCGCGCGAGGTGCGCACCGGGGTACGCAGCGGGCAATGGGTCGAGATCCAGTCCGGGCTCGAGGAAGGCGACTTGGTCGTCAGCGCGGCGAATTTCCTTATTGACGCCGAAAGCAACCTGCGGGGCGCGCTCTCGGGCATGACGCCCGCCCGCTAAGGAGCTAACACCATGCTGACAAGAATCATCGAATGGTCGACGCGCAACCTCATGCTGGTGTTGCTGGTCACCGGCCTCGCGGCGGCGGCCGGCATTTACGCCGTGCAATCGACGCGGGTGGATGCGCTGCCCGACCTGTCCGATACCCAGGTCATCATTTATACCGAGTATCCGGGCCAGTCGCCGCAGGTGGTCGAGGACCAGGTCACCTTCCCGCTGACCACCTCACTGCTCGCCGTTCCGCGTTCCAAGGTCGTGCGCGGCTTCTCGTTCTTCGGCGTGTCGTTCGTCTACGTGATCTTCGAGGACGGCACCGACCTC
>DAIQQI010000459.1:0-1950 GCA_036786925.1 Steroidobacteraceae bacterium | reverse complement strand
CGCCGATGCGGCCCGCGCCGATACGCGTCCCTGGCTGGTGATCGAAAACGGTGCGCAGGCACTTGAACAGCGCCAGGCCGAGCTGCGGTTCTACGGCGGGCCCGACCTGCCGCTGTGGCAGCTGCCCGACTGGGAAATGCTGCCGTACGACTCGTTCGCGCCGCACCCCGACCTGATCTCGGACCGCTTGCGGACCCTGGCGGCGCTGCCGCATCTGACGCGCGGCGTCGTACTTGTTAGCATCGACACCCTGCCGATGCGCCTCCCGCCGCGGCAGTACATCGAGAGTCGCAGTTTCCAGCTGCGCCCGGGACAGCAGCTGGCGCTGGAACCGTTCCGCCAGCGGCTGGTCGCCTCGGGCTATGTCGCGGTCGGCCAGGTGACGCTGCCCGGCGAATTCGCGATCCGCGGTTCGTTGTTAGACCTGTTTCCGATGGGCGGCGAAATGCCGCTGCGCATCGACCTGCTCGACGACGAAATCGATTCGATCCGCCGCTTCGACCCGCAGTCGCAGCGCTCGCTCGATGCCCTGAAGCAATTTGACGTACTGCCCGGACGCGAACTGCCGCTCGATCCGGACAGCGTGCGCGGTTTTCGCAAACGCTTCCGCGCGCGCTTCGAGGGCGACCCGACCCGCACGGCGATCTATCGCGGCGTGAGCGAGGGGCTGGCGCCGCCCGGCATCGAATATTACCTGCCGCTGTTCTTCGACCGCTGCGCGACGCTCGCCGACTACCTGCCTGCCAATCCGGTGCTGGTCATGGATCGCGGCTGGAAGGGCGCGCTGGAACAGAGTTTCGGGCAGATCGTCAGCCGCTACGAGGATCGGCGCCACGACATCGAGCGGCCGCTGCTGGCGCCGGCGGAAATCGCGGTACCGCCGGCAGAAATGGGCGCGATGTTCGCGCGCACGGCGCGGCTCGAACTCGACAGCTTCAAGATCGAACATGAAATCCCCGGTGTCAGCCAGAACCTGCCTTCGCGCCCGCCGCCGGAGCTGCGGCTGGATGCGCGCGCCGCGCAGCCACTGGCACCGTTGACGCGCTGGCTGGGTGAGCAGTCGGGCCGCGTCCTGTTAGCCGTCGATTCCGCGGGCCGGCGCGAAGTGCTGGGCGAGATGCTGCGTCCGCACGGCCTGCGCGCGGTCGCGGTGGACAGCTGGCAGGAGTTTCTCGCCGGTGACGCGGCGCTCGCGATGATCCAGGCGCCGGAACTGCGGCCGGTGGCCTGCGCCGAGCCCGCCTTCACCATCCTGACGGAAAACCAGCTGTTTGGATCGCGTGCGCGCCAGGAACGGCGCCGGCGGCGCAGCCAGGCCGACCCGGCCGCGATCCTGCGCGACCTGCAGACCCTGACCGCCGGCGCGCCGGTGGTGCATGAGCAGTACGGCGTTGGCCGCTACCTGGGCCTGCAGAGCATGGAGATCGGCGGCCAGCCGGGAGAATTCCTGGCGCTCGAGTACCGTGATGGCGACCGCATCTACGTGCCGGTGCATGCGCTGCATCTTGTCAGCCGCTACGGCGGCACGGATGCCGAGAGCGCGCCCTGGCACAAGCTCGGCACGGACCAGTGGGCCCGGGCGCGGCGGCGCGCGGCGGAACAGGTACGCGACGTGGCCGCTGAGCTGCTGGACCTGTACGCGCGCCGCAAAGCGAAGCCGGGTCTCGCCATGCCGCTGCGCGAACTGGAATACCAGAGTTTTGCCAACGCGTTTCCGTTCGAGGAAACCGCCGACCAGGCCGATGCCATCCGCAAGGTGCTGGCGGACCTGGGCAAGGACCAGCCCATGGACCGCATCGTCTGCGGCGATGTCGGCTTCGGCAAGACCGAGGTCGCGATGCGCGCCGCCTTTGTCGCGGCCCAGGCCGGCAAGCAGGTCGCGGTGCTGGTGCCGACCACGTTGTTAGCCTCGCAGCACTTCCTGAATTTTCGTGACCGCTTTGCGGACTG
>DAIQQI010000184.1:3228-6471 GCA_036786925.1 Steroidobacteraceae bacterium | reverse complement strand
TGACGCTCGACCCGGCACTCCCGGCTGCGCGCGCGGTCATTGAACGCCTGGTCGCGAGCGCCGACATCGTGGTCGCGAATCTGCCGCCTGTTAGCCTGGCGAAGCTGGGCCTCGACTATGCTTCACTGCGCGCGATCAGGCCCGACATCATCCTCGTCACCCAGACTGCGTTCGGCGACGCCGGGCCCTATCGCGACCACGGCGGCTTTGACGGCGTCGGCCAGGCGATGTCCGGCGCCATGCACATGACCGGCACGCCCGGTGCGCCCGCCAAGTCTGCCGCACCTTATGTCGATTACAGCACAGCGGTGTTATCGGCGTTCGGCGCGCTCGCGGCCCTGCTGCACCGCCGCGCCACCGGCGAGGGCCAGCAGGTGCAGACCTCGTTGTTAGGTACCGCTTTGTCGGTGTTCAATTCGCACCTGATCGAACAGTCGGTGCTGCACATCGATCGCCAGGGTTCCGGAAACCGCGTGCAGACCTCCGCGCCGTCTGACGTCTTCGCCACCCGGGACGGCCATGTGCTGACCCATGTGGTGGGCAACGGCCTGTTCCGGCGCTGGGCCAAACTGATGGCAGCGGAATCCGCCGTCGACGGTCGCGCCACGGCGGAAGACCACTGGCTGCAGGATCCGCGTTTTGCGACCGATCAGTCACGCGGCGACAACAGCGCGCCAATACTCGAGCGCATGCGCACCTGGTGCGCAAAACGCAGCACCACACAGGCGGTGGCGGAACTCAATGCGGCGGGACTGCCGGCCGGACCTGTCTACAGCCCCCAGCAGGCACTCGATGATCCGCAGGTTGCCGCGATGGGGTTCCTGCGTGCCGTGGCGGATTATCCGGGCTTGCCGCGCGCAGCAGCGGTCGCCGACCTGCCGGTGCGCCTGAGCGCGACGCCCGGCGGCATCCGCCGCGCGCCGCCCACGCTCGGTGAGCACACCGCGCAATTGTTAGGTGAGCTGGGTTTTTCCGGGACCGAGATCGAGGCCCTGCGCCGGGACGCGGTGATCTGACCAGGCCTGAATCCGTTGTAAATCAACCACAACGGGCGCGGACGGATAAAAACAGTCAGGCCTGTTTCTTTTCCGGGACCGGCAGATATAATCCGCGCCGGATGCGGTGGTACCACCGCAACAGGCAATCATGAGGGGGTCGACTATGCGTTTTACAAAAGGATGCTCTGCTGCTGCGATGTCCGCGGCAATGGCAGTTCTAACCATCGGATCGGTACAGAACGTCGGCGCGCAGGAAGCCGGCGCAGCTCTCGAGGAAGTCACCGTCAGCGCCACACGGCGCACGGATACCAATCTGCAAACCACCCCTATTTCGGTCTCGGCCATTACGGCCACCGACCTGGAGCGCACCGCGGCGAAAGATATCTCGTCGATGGCGCTGCAGGTGCCCGGCTTCTCAGCCTCGCGCATCACCGCTTTCAATGCCGCCTCGTTCGCGCTGCGGGGCGTCGGTCTCACCGACATCATCGTGTACCAGGACTCACCGGTCGGCGTGCAATACGACGACTTCGTGATGCCGAGCGTACAGACGCAGTTGCTGGATACTTTTGACATCGCCTCGGCAGAAGTGCTGCGTGGCCCGCAGGGCACGACCTTCGGCAAGAACACCACCGGCGGCGCGGTCAACATCCGCTCCAAGCGCCCTAACATGGACACGGCTGGCGGCGAGCTGCGCGTGAGTGGCGGCAAGTTCGGTGAACAGCAGTATCAGGCGGCGGTCGACATGCCCGTTGCCCCCGGCGTGTTCTCGATGCGCGCGGTCGGCTCGTACATCAAGAGCGATGGCTACTACAAGCTGGGCGCCACCTACGGCCCGATCGTCACATTCAACACCAATCCGGCTTTTGGCGGGCCCGCGCTAACCATTCCTGGCATCACGGGCACGTCCGGTCGCGGCACCGGCGAGTCTGCTGGCGGGCAGGATGTATTCACTGGCCGCCTCAAGGCGCAATGGAACGCGACCGAAAACCTGACCGCGCTGTTGCAGTTTGAGGTTGTCAAGGATCGTTCGGGTGCGGTTCCTTCCTTCAACGACACACCTCCCGGTGGTCCGTATCTTTGGAATGCACTGGGTTTCACGCGCCCCACAGGCGACCCGCTGGACAACATGGCGTCCACCAACCGCAACGACTCGTTGCTGGAAATGGGCAAGGGCCAGAAGATCGACGTCGAAGGCGCGTACCTGAACCTCGACTGGAAAATCGGCGATTACACGCTGTACTCGGTGTCCGGTTACCGCAAGCAGGACGAACACCTGCCTAACACCTACACCGGTGCGGCGCCTGTGAACGCGATGACCGGCGCGCCGTTGTCGCTGTTCGATGCCACGCGCGACACCACGCGCATCACCACGCAACAGGAATTGCGCATCGCCTCGAACCTGGATGGCGCGTTCAACTTCGTCGGCGGCGGCTTCTACCAGCGCAATGACGCCAAGTTCTGCGTCGTGCAGCTGTTAGGATTCGTCGACCTGATCCAGAACTTCGGCGCCGTGGGTCTGCCGCAGCAGTTTCTGAACAACTCGCCGCAGATTCTCTGCAACGAACAGAAATCCGATTCAATCGCAGGTTTCATTGATGGCGATTTCAAGATCACTGAAAAGTTCACGATCGGCGCCGGCGTCCGCTACACGCAGGACGAAAAAGAATTCGTCGGCCGCACACAGACGGGCTTCGGCGCCATCGACCCGATGAATCCGAACCTGGCGGCCAGCAACTTCACCGATCCGCTGCAGGCCGGCAACTGGGCGCTTTATCCCGGCGCGCCGTTCAATGCGGCGACCTGCACGGCGAGCTTTGCGACGGCTAACAGTGTCTACAACTGCGCGCCGGTCCTGGGCGTGGCCCGGACACTGAATTTCAGCAACCTGAAGACCAAGTGGAGCGAGCCGAGCTGGCGCGTCACGGGGTCGTGGCAGATCAACGACGCGGCGTTTGCCTACCTGACCGTTTCCGAAGGCTACAAGGCCGGCGGTTATAACGACCAGACCGGCACCAGCGGCATCCTCGTGCCCGAGCTGACCCGCCCGGTGAATCCGGAGTTCGCTCGCAACTACGAACTTGGTTTCAAGACCGAGTGGATGGACAAGCGGATTCGCTTCAATCCGACCATCTTCTACACCAAGTATTCGGATGCGCAGCGCGCCGCTAACGTCATCACCGTGAAGCAGGGTGCGCAGTTCCAGGAAACGGTGTTCTACAACGCGGCGGAAGTCACGTCCAAGGGC
>DAIQQI010000184.1:0-3218 GCA_036786925.1 Steroidobacteraceae bacterium | reverse complement strand
GTCGAGCTGCAGGCGGCCGTTACGGACCACTTCCAGATTCGTGTCGCAGCATCGAAGCTCGATGCGAAGTACGACAGCTTCATCCTGAATCAGCCAGGGATCACTGCCGCGGACGGCTCGCAGATCATTGCGCTGAACCAGAACCTGTCGGGCTTGCCGGTGCCGCGTTCGCCGGAATTCAGCGCCAGCCTGACCGCGATCTACAACTGGGACCTGAGCGACGGCAGCAGGCTGCAGCTGACAGGCGAGTTCTACCACGAGGATGAGAACCTGTTCTACATCTCGGCGGCCGGCCGCCAGTACGACGCGTATCTGGATGCCAAGGACCTGGTCAACCTGTCGCTCGGCTGGACGTCGGCGAATGGCCAGTGGTCGGCGCGCTTGTACGGCAAGAACCTGAGCGACGAGCGTTATCGCGTCGCGAGCCAGTCAGTCGCGACGCTGTGGACGCACTCGCAGTTCGGCGAGCCGCGCAACTACGGCTTGCAGCTCGGCTACAAGTTCGGCAGCGGCAAGTAAGCTTCGAAAGCGAGCCCGGGTGCGCAAGCACCCGGGCTTTTTTTATGCCCGCAGCACCCGATAGCCGATGCGCGGGAAGTGCGTCACCACGGTCCCGACCCGCGGATCGTCGCGGCGCACCGCGACCTCGTGCATCTGCAGAGTCACGAGCTCGCCCACGACCGGCACCCGGCCATAGTCATCAGGCTCGACGCTGACACGTTCCCCGGCGCTGAGCCCTAACGGATCGCCTCCGTCGATACCCTGCCCCGCCGCGGGCGTCGCCGCGCGCGCGATATCCAGCGCCTGCTCGGCATCGATGTCGGTCCGCTGCCCATGTCCGAGCGCTTGCACGCGCTGTTCCCAGCGCGCCAGCTGCGTGAATGGTTCCAGCAAACCTGCGGCAACGGGAATGAAGGTCCGCGCCATCCACACCGGGAAATAGCCGTTGATGTCGGCCCAGCCCGGCCGGTCTCCTAACAAAAATGGCCGGCCATCGCCGAGCTGCTGCTCGAGGAGGTCCGCATTGGCTCGCAGTTGCGACAGCAGCTGCGGAGCGTCCTGCTCGAGCCGGTCAAAATCCATGAAATTGAAGAACGCCTTGCGATCCGCGATCACGGCTGCCGGAACTTCCTTGTTCATGCCCATCGAAAGTCCTGCGCCCGGCTGGAAAAATGCGGTATCGCTCCAGTGCGACAGGGCCAGCGAGATGCCGCGATCGCCGCCTGGAAACAGCGTGGGCGTCGGGTAACGACGTTCCAGTTCGCTGACAATCAGCCGCGTATCGCAATAGACATCGGCACCGATCTGCAGCGTCGGCGTCTTGCGGTAACCACCGGTCAGGGGCATCAGCTGTGGCCGGGGCAGGATCATCGGGATCTGGACCGAGTGCCAGGCCAGGCCCTTCAAGCCCAGCGCCAGGCGCGCCTTTTCGGCAAAGGGGGACCAATCGAAATGGTGCAGGATCAAAGGGTGCATGGTCCCGGCACTATAACGACAGGCCTGAAAAAAAACAGTCACGCCTGTTTCTTTTTGGGTCCGGCGCTATAATCCAGCGAGTTTAGCCTGCAGGTCTGCCAACCGCCGTGGATGCCCAAACCGTCAGTCGATTCCTGGAGGGGATGCAGCGCGAAGCGAGCCGCACCGCTCCGCCCGAGGGATTCCCGCAGCTGCCGGACGTCCCGGCCGGCCGTTACGTCGATCCGGCGTTCCTGCAGCTGGAAAAGACCTACCTGTGGCGCCGCAGCTGGCTCTATGCCGCCCACATCGATGAACTGCCAAAGCCCGGCAGTTTCCTGATGTGGAACAAGACCGGCACGCCCATGCTGCTGGTGCGCGGCAAGGACGACGTCATCAGGGCGTTTTACAACACCTGCCGCCACCGTGGCGCGCCGCTGGTCACCCAGAAGTCCGGCCAATGCGAGGGCCTGACCTGCGGCTATCACGGCTGGACCTATGCGCTCGATGGCAAGCTGGTCAACCTGCGCGACAAGCGCGACTTCGTCGGCCTGGACATGTCGCAGCGCAACCTCATCAACGTACGCTGCGAACGTTTCTACAACTGGATCTTCATCAATGAGGATCTGCAGGCACAGCCCTTGTTAGAGCACGTGCGCCCGTATCACGAATATTTCCAGCAGTTCCAGCCGGACAACTGGCGCTGGGTGCATAGCAGCAGCCACGACGTGCAGTGCAACGTCAAGATACTGCTGGATGCTTTCCTCGAGGTGTATCACCTGAAGTCGATCCACCAGAATACCGTGGACCGGTTCCTCGATCACCGCGGCACCTGCATCGATTTGTATCCTAACGGGCATTCGTTGATGGTGACGCCGAACCGCCGCCCCGACTGGAGCGATCCCGGGACGCGCGGCATGCCGCGGGTTCCCACGGCCACGATCATCCCGGACAAGAACAATCCGTCGTTCATGTTCTTCCCGAACCTGGTCACACCGCTCGACCCGAGCGGCTGCCCATTCCTGACGTTCTGGCCGACATCTGACACGACCATGCGCATCGAGTGCACCTGGTTCGCGCCGGACTGGGGCCCGGGCGAGCGGCATCCCATGTGGACCACCCGCATCGAGAATTTCGAACGCATACTGGCGGAGGACCTGCAATTCGCCGGCGCAATCCAGCAATCGGTGATGTCGCCGGGGTTCAAGGGCCTGACGCTCAACTACCAGGAACGCCGTATTTACCACTGGCACGAAGAACTCGATCGTCGCATCGGTATCGAGCGGATACCGGCAGAACTGCGCGTAACCCCGCGCCTCGAGGCCTGGGTCGAAAGACCGCAGTAGCCCTTGCACGCACCGACGCACATCACCGGCATCGGCGCCTGGATACCCAGACTGCGGCTGGCGCGCGCAACGATCGCGAAGGCAATAGCCTGGGCCAGCCCCGGAGCTAACGCGCAGGCCAAGGGCGCGCGCGCCGTCTGCAACTGGGACGAAGATGCCATCACCATGGCGGTAGAAGCCGGACGCCTCGCCCTTGCGGACGCGCGGCGCAGCCAAACGGATTTCAACATGGCCTCGATCGGCCTCGCCTCGACCACGCTGCCATTTGCCAGCCGCGATGACGCCGGTCTCGTGGCCGCGGCGCTGGATGCCGACTCCGCAACAGCGACCTTGAACGTCACGGGCTCACTGCGGGCCGGCACCAACGCGCTCATTCAGGCCTGCCTCGCCGCGCGGCCCGAGCTGGTGATCGCGAGC
>DAIQQI010000183.1:0-6488 GCA_036786925.1 Steroidobacteraceae bacterium | reverse complement strand
GCACGCACTGTCGCCGGCCGAGCAGCAAACCGGCAGCGCGGCCAGCTGATGCAATCATGAGCCGACTCTGGGACAAGGGCGCGCCGCTCGACGCGCAGGTGCTCGCCTTCACCGCCGGCGAGGACCACGCGCTGGACGATCGCCTGATCGCCTATGACGTCCGCGCCTCGATCGCGCACGCCGAGATGCTGGCCGCGCAGAATTTGTTAGGTGCCGCGGACCTGAAACTGATCCGCGACGGCCTGCAGAAACTTGCCGCCAGCCATGCGCGCGGCGAGTGGCGGGTGGAACTCGCCGACGAAGACGGGCAGACCGCGCTGGAGCAGAGGCTCACGGCGCTGATCGGTCCCGCCGGCGGCCGCGTGCACCTCGGCCGTTCGCGCAACGACCAGGTCCTCACGGCGCTGCGGCTGTACCTGCGCGACGCGGTCGATCAATTGCAGTCGGCGGCGGAAAGCGTGGCGGCAGCGCTCGATGCGCTGGCCGCGCGGCAGGGCGAAATTGCCCTGCCGGGCTACACGCACCTGCAGCAGGCGATGCCGAGCAGCGTGGCGCTGTGGGCCGGCGGATTCGCCGCCGGGATCCGCGATGATGCGGCCGGCATCCAGGCCACCCAGCGGCGGCTGTCGCTGAGTCCGTTAGGTTCTGCGGCGGGCTTTGGAACTCCGGGGCTGCCCCTGTCGCGCAGTGCCACCGCCGCGGCGCTGGGCTTCGCCGCGCCGCAGGAACCGGTCACCGCGGTGCAACTGTCGCGCGGCAAGGCCGAAGCGCAGCTGTTGTTTGAGGTCGCACTGCTGATGCAGGACTACGGCCGGCTGTCGTCGGACGTGCTGCTGTTCTATACGCAGGAGTTTGGCTTCGTAGCGCTGCCGGACGAATTCACCACCGGCTCGTCGATCATGCCGCAGAAGCGCAATCCCGATGTGTTCGAGCTGTTGCGCGGTCGCGCGGCGTCCGCGTCAGCCTGCCTGGTCGAGGCGCTGGGAATCGTCAGCAAGCTGCCATCCGGTTATCAGCGTGACCTGCAGCTGCTGAAAGTCCCGCTGTTCCGCGGCATCGATCTTGGCCTCGCGGCGAGCGCGATCCTGGCGCGCGCCATCGATGGCATGAAATTCAATCCGCAGAACATCCGCCTCGATCCTTCGATCCACGCCGCCGAGGAGGCTAATGCGCTGGTGGTGCGCGAAGGCATCCCGTTTCGCGAAGCCTATCGCCGCATCGCCGAAAAATACCGTGGTGGCAAGCCATGAGCGTGAGCATCTGGAAAGGCGAAGTGACTGTCGAGCAGCTGAACCGGTTTCAGCAGGGCACCATGGCGGAGCATGTCGGCATCGTGCTGACCGAGCTGGGCGCGGATTTTCTGCGGGGCGTCATGCCGGTCAACGAACGCACCTGCACGCCGTTCGGCGCGCTGCATGGCGGCGCCTCCGTGGCGCTGGCCGAAACGCTGGGCAGCGTCGCCGCCAACTTCGTCGTCGACCGGCGGCGCCATTCCTGCGTGGGCCAGGGCATAAATGCCAACCATATTCGCGCCGTTCCCCTGGGTGGCATGGTGACCGGCACGGCGCGGCCGCTGCACCTTGGCGGCCGTAGCCAGGTCTGGAGCATCGATATCGTTGATGCCAGCGGCGCGCTGATCTGCGTATCACGCCTGACCATGGCGGTGCTCGACCGTCCCCGGGACATGACCTAACGTCGTTTTTCTGGCGCGCCAGGCGCGCAAGCGTGACGCAGCTCACGCTCCGGGACGTGGCATGCCGCTTGCTTGTACTTCGGGCATGACAGCTGAAGCAGTACTCAACCAGAACGAAATCGAAGCACTTCTGACCGGCATGAAGAAGGGCACGGTGAAGACCGACCCCGCGCCGGTGCCCGGAGATGTGCGGCAATACGATCTTGGCACCGAAGCGCGGATCGTGCGTGGACGCATGCCGACGCTGGAGATGATCAACGAAAGATTTGCGCGCCTGTACCGCACCAGCCTGTACGGCATCCTGCGACGCAGCGCTGCGATCTCGGTCCGTGGCATCAAGACCATGAAATACAGCGACTACATCCAGTCGCTGCAGGTGCCGACCAGCCTCAACATGGTGAAGATCAATCCGCTGCGCGGCACGTCACTGATCGTGATCGCGCCGCGGCTGGTGTCTTCAGTGGTCGACAATTTTTTTGGCGGCAAGGGCCGCGTCGCAACGATGGAAGGACGCGACTTCACGGCCGCCGAAATTCGCATCGTGCAGATGCTGCTGCAGGCCACCTACACCGATCTCAAGGACGCCTGGTCCAGCGTGCTCGACATCACGATCGAGTTCCAGGCCTGTGAAACGAATCCGCAGTTCGCCAACATCGTCAGCGCAAGCGAAGTGGTCGTAGTTTCTTCATTTGAAATTGAACTGGATGGCAGCAGCGGCGAACTGCACGTCACCATTCCCTACTCGGCGCTGGAACCGATGCGCGAGGTCCTCGACGCCGGTGCCCAGGGCGAGCGCGCAGAAAATGACGGCCGCTGGGCCGTCGCGCTGCGCGAAGAAATCGAAGAGTGCGACGTCGACCTGACAACCGTATTCGGTCGCGGCAGCATGTCGCTCGGCGACCTGATCAACCTCAGGCCCGGTGATGTGGTGCCCTGCGATTTTCAGGGCGGCGTTACCGTCTACGCCGAAGACGTTCCCATCCTGCGAGGCGGTTTCGGCGTGTCACGCGGTCAGATGGCCGTGCAGGTCAACGAACGCCTGATCCACGGCCGCTCGCCCCCGGCAAATTCCGGCTCCCGTTGAGAGAAACTTCATGAATAATCCTGCGTCTAACGAAGCTGTCCAATCCGATCCGACTGAATCCCCGGCGGCTGCAGATGCGGCTGCGCCTGACAGCGGCGAAACGGCGACCGGCAAGGACGTCAACCTCGATGTGATACTGGATGTGTCGGTATCGCTGTCGATGGAAGCAGGTCGCACCCGCGTACCGATTCGCAATCTTCTGCAACTCAACCAGGGTTCCGTCGTGGAGTTGGATCGCGCGGCCGGCGAGCCGCTGGATGTCTATGTCAACGGCACACTGATCGCGCATGGCGAGGTGGTTGTTGTCAATGACAAGTTCGGTATTCGCCTGACCGACGTCATCAGTCCGGCCGAACGCCTGCGAAAACTGCGCTAGCCGGCCGATCTCATCCGCAGCCCACATGCGCGTAGCGGACAGCGCGCGCGTGAAGTAAAGACGCGGGCGGCGCGCCACGTCAAAATCCCCCGGACGGGTCGACGAGTTCCGCCAGAACGGGTCTGCGCGGAACGCCACAACTGCCGAAGGTTTGTCATGGCTCCGACGCTGAGATGGTTCGTTGTCGTTGTGTTAGCTGCCGTGGCTCCCGCCACGCCCGCAGTGGCCTGTGAGCAACCGGGCTCGGACGCTTGCGCCGCGCTGGCACTGCGGGCGGTCTACAAGGGCGAAGCCTGGCGGAATCTCAAAGGCGGCATCAGGACTGGCGGCGACTACCTGGACAACCTGGACCTGATTGCTGAGCTGGACGCGAACCGCTGGCCCGGGCTCGAGGGACTCAAGTTGCGTGCGCACGTGATCTATAACAACGGTCACGAGTTCGGCGCCCGTTACGTCGGCGAGCGGCAAGCGCTGTCTAACATCGAAGGCGTGCCGACCTGGCGTCTGTACGAAATCTGGGCAGACTACAGTTTCGGCGAAAAGACCAGTAACTCGGTGCGCTTCGGGCTGTACGACTTGAATACCGAGTTCAACGCACTGGATGTGTCGACATTATTCATCAATTCGTCCCAGGGTACCGGCGCCGAATTGGCGCAGTCCGGGCTGAATGGGCCGTCGATTTTCCCGGTTACCGGGCTGGCATTGCGCGTCAAGGGCGGCACCGGCAGGTTTTACTGGCAGTTCGCCGCCCTGGACGGCGTGCCGGGCGAGCCGGGCCACCCGGATCGCACCGGCTTTCATCTCGACCGCACCGAAGGCGCCTTGTTAGCCGCAGAATTCGGCGGCGCAACCGCCGGCTTCTCGAAGCTGGCGCTGGGCGGCTGGCGCTACACCGCGCAATTCGACTCGATCGACGAACTAACCGCCAGCGGTGATCCGGTCCGCGCAAGCGGCAACCAGGGCTTCTATTTGTTAGCTGAGCGGCCGTTCCGGTCGCGGGGCAACTCCAGCATCAACGGATTCCTGCGCGCAGGCGTTGCCGAAACACGTTTTAATCAGCTGTCGGGTTTTGTCGGCACCGGCGTTGTCATGCAGGGCTTCAGCGCTGCGCGACCGGATGATGCCCTTGGCTTCGCGATCGCCCACGCCAGCAACGGCCACCGCTTCCGTCAGTTTGCGGTTCGCAATGGAACGTCGGTAGAACACAGCGAAACTGTCCTGGAACTGACCTGGCGCGCGCCCGTCACCGAATGGCTGACGCTCCAGCCAAGCCTGCAGTACGTGGTGAACCCCGGCATGGACCCACAGCTCGCCAATGCCTGGGCGCTGGGACTGCGCTTCGAGCTGTCGGCCTCCGGGGCGCGCTGACTCCAGGCCCCCGAAAGCACTCCGCCACTTGCATTCTGCGCGCCAATCCTCATGATGACGCCATGAACGAATCCAGCACCATCGATGGCGCGACCGGGTTGCGCGTTCCCGACGCCTCGCTGGTCAATTACACGCACATCATCTACGCGCTGCACACCCTGTCCGTGCTCATCGGCGTGTTAGGTTCGGCGAGCGTCGTGGGCGCCTTCCTGCTCGGCCTGCCATCGCTGGTCGGCGTGATCATGAACTACGCCCGTCAGAGCGATGCCAGGGGCACCTACCTCGAGTCGCATTTTCGCTGGCAGATCCGCACCTTCTGGGGCGCAGTGGCGATGCTGGCGGTGGTCACCATCATCAGTTTGCCGCTGATGATTGTCATCGTCGGATTCGGCACCTTCGTGTTAGGCGTGTTGATCATCGGCGTCTGGATCATCTACCGCGTCGCGCGTGGCTGGCTGGCGCTGCGCGAGCAGAAGCCGGTCGGCAATATCAGCCAAAGCTGAAGCGTTTCACGGACCCGCGCGACGCCAGATGCTTGCGCGCAGCGCGGTCGCGGCAAACGCCAGCATAGCGAGGCCATCGCCGATAAACGAAGGCAGCATGCCGTGGCGCATCTGCGCGGTGCCGGCCGTTATCAGCACCAGCAGCGCGCCCAGCGCCAGCCATGGCCAGCCGCGCCTGCGCCACAGCCAGAGGCCGGCGAGCAGTTCCACGACGATCACGACCAGGCCCACCACCGGCAAACCGGCTGACGCACCCATGGGCTGGCCCGCGCGGCACATCTGATCGGCTGCCACCTTGTTTACGTAGCGCAGCGTGTCCGCGTAACAGGCCGGATGAAACTCCGCCTGCGGCCACCACGGCCATTGCCACGCCCACGCTGCAACGGCGACAACGCAGAACAGCGCCATGACCCAGGATTTTGTTAGCCCCGGAAAACGCGCCGCACGCAGGATCGAGCCGACGCCGATGATCAGCACCGGCAGCGTAAACACATGCCAGAAGAAACGCAGTTGGTTGAGCCACAGCAGCGTCCCGCCCTCACCGAGCCAGGCGCCCACGCCGATGATTCCGGCGTCCGCCCATTGCAGGGCCAGCGGCACTGCGGCCAGCGCCAGCGACGGTTCGCGCGTTGCGGCAAATTGACGCAGCACCCAGCCCAGCAGGACCAGCTCCGCGGCGGCCAGCAGCAGGAAAACGAATGAGACCATGACGACCCCCTACCCGGCTCCGACTATACTCAGCGCATGCGCCTCGCACGACTTGCCCGCAGCCTGATCCTCGTGATGGTTACGATCCTGCCCGGCTGTGGCCAGAAAGGGCCTCTGTACCTGCCCGACTCCGGTGGCGAGGTCATTACCAGGCCCACGCAGACGCCGGCCGGGCCCACCCCAGTTCCGCCCGCTTCGTCGCCCGCTCCGAAATCGCCGCAGGACGAGCCGCAGCCGCCACGCTAACGTATGGACGCACCCGATCTCGTGCTGGTGGACGGCTCGTCGTACCTCTACCGGGCTTTTCACGCACTGCCGCCGCTCAGCAATTCGCGCGGCGAACCGACCGGCGCGATTTTCGGCGTGCTGAACATGCTCAACAGTTTTCTCAACACCTTTGCGCCCGCCAGGATCGCGGTGGTGTTCGATGCGCCAGGCCGCACGTTTCGCGACGACCTGTTCGCCGAGTACAAGGCGCATCGCCCGCCGATGCCGGACGACCTGCGCTCGCAGATCGACCCGCTGTTAGCAGCGGTGCGGGCGCTGGGGCTGCCGCTGCTGCGCGTTGCGGGTGTGGAAGCCGACGATGTCATCGGCACGCTGGCGCGCAACGCGGCGCAGCGCGGGCTCAAGGTGCTGATCTCGACCGGCGACAAGGACATGGCGCAGCTGGTCGGCGAGGAAATTCGCCTGATCAATACCATGAGCGGCTCGAAGTACGACCGCGCCGCCGTCAAAGCCAAGTTCGATGTCTGG
>DAIQQI010000182.1:0-6539 GCA_036786925.1 Steroidobacteraceae bacterium | reverse complement strand
CCATCCACAGCCAGACGCGCCAGCGCAACGGCTCGCGCTGCAACTGGTCGAGCGATTCAAGGAACCGCTGCATTGCAATGAACGTGATTTTTTTGTCAGGCCGCGCACCGGCATCGCGATTCACGCCAGGCACGGCATGGATGCCGAGACCCTGCTGCGCAATGGCGATCTGGCAATGCGCGATGTGAACAGCGCCGCCACCTGCGTGGTGTATTCGGAAGCGATGAGCGCCCGCGCGCTGGATTGGCTGTCACTGGATGCGCATTTGCGCTTGGCGCTGCGCAGCGATCAACTGAGCCTGCAGTTTCAGCCGAAGCTCGACCTAGGAGACAACACGCTGGTCGGCTGCGAGGCGCTGTTGCGCTGGACGCACCCGGAACAGGGGTCAATTTCGCCGGGGCGTTTCATCCCTTTGGCTGAGGAAACCGGCCTGATCATCGACCTCGGTGAATGGGTGGTCAACGCCGCGTGCCAGCAACTGCGCAACTGGCGCGATCAGGGCTTCATCACCAGCATAGCGATCAACATTTCCGGCACTGAGTTTTCGCATGGCGACCCGGCTGGCAACATACGGCGCGCGACCCAGGCATTCGGCATCGAGCCGTCCAGCCTGCAGATCGAGATCACCGAGTCCGTGCTGGTGGACGACTCGCCGGAGGTTCGCCAGGGTTTGTTAGCTCTGCGGGAACTGGGCTGCAGGATTTCGCTGGATGATTTTGGCACCGGCTATTCGTCGCTCGCCTACCTCAAGCATTTCGTGCCCGATACGCTCAAGATCGACCAGGCGTTCGTGCGCAATCTGCACACCGACCCGCGCGATGCGGCCATCGTCGAATCGATCCTGGCTCTGGCGCGCAGCCTGGACCTGCTCGTCGTCGCCGAGGGCATTGAACTTCAGGCCCAGCTCGATTGGCTGCTGGCGCGCGGCTGCCAGCAGGGGCAGGGGTATCTGCTTGGCCGGCCGATGAGCGCCGCGCGACTGGTGGCGCAATTTGCCGGGCAGGGCGAGTCGACGTCGGCCGGAACGCGTATCGCCTGAACGGCGCGTGCTACTCCAGCAGTGCGTGCCCGGCGGGCAGTTGATGCGCATACCAGTTCGCAAGCCGGTGCCGTATGGTTTTCTCGCTGACCTGTGCTTCGGGCATCGGCGCGATCAGCTTGTCGTGCACCAGCAGGCGATAGACGAACAACGCCTTCTCGCTCGCCGAGTCGGTGGGCTCGAACACGGCGGCCTTGCGCTTCTCGGCATATTGAACACCGGCGAGCAGCGCGGCCTTGAACAAGGCTGCTTCGTGTTTGCGTTCCTTCATTTGAGATGTTTCTCGAAGAACGCGATGGTGTGACCGATCGACAGCACCTGGTTGCTGCGCTTGCTCGCGCCGTGGCCCTCGTCGGCGAACAGGATCAAGCCGCTGGGAATGCCCCGATCCGTCAGCGCCTGATGGATCTGCACGGCTTCGCCGACCGGAACGCGCGGATCACTGACGCCCTGGATCAACAGCAGCGGCGCCTTGATGCGGTCCACGTACGAGGTTGGTGACAGCTTGACCAGCGCTGCGCGGTCTTTCGCCGGGTCGCCGTATTCGCTGATGCGCAACGCCCTGCGGTAGGGCGCGGTGTTCTCGAGGAACGTGACCAGGTTTGAGATGCCGACCTCGCTTACGCCGGCGTCGTAGGTGCCGGCAAAGTAAGTCATCGCCAGTAGCGTGGCGTAGCCGCCATAGCTGCCGCCGGTGACGCCGACCTTCGGCGCCTTGCCGTCCTTCGCGAACGCCTTTCTGACGTAGATGCCGCAATCCTCGATGTCGGTGATCACGTTCAGGCGCTTCGGGCCGTTGTCGGCATCGAGCCATTGCTTGCCGTAACCCGAGCTGCCGCGGACGTTAGGCTGGATGAAGATGAAGCCGGCGTCGACAAACATCTGCACGTATGGCGAGAAACCGGGTTGCGATTGCGCTTCGGGGCCGCCGTGGAATTCGACGACGACCGGGCACAAGGAATTGGCGCAGGCCTTGGGACGCCATACGAACATCGGAATCTTGGTGCCGTCGCGCGCCGGATAGGTCTCGAGGCTCGCCTTGGCAAACGCGTTGGTGTCGATCTCGGGTGTCGACGCTGCACGCCAGCGCACCAGTTGTTGTGTAGTCCAGTCGTAGAACGCCACGGTGGGCGGCAGGGTCGCGCCATCGATGCCGATGGCGAGGAAGCGCCCGTCGCGCGACATGCCTCCCATATACACGTTTTCTGCGTCGGGCAATGCCGGCAGCGGCAGTTCCTGATACGTTTTCGCATCGAGCACGTGCAGCTTCGTATAGCCGTCCTCGTTCATCATGTACGCAATCCGCGTGCGCGCTTCGTCGATGTCGAAGCTGTCGACCTCGTGCGCGACCTGCGGCGTGATCGGCGTTTCCCGGCCGGCCTGCCACTCGTATAACCGGTAGAAGTCGCCGCGCTTGTCGTGTTGCACGACCAGCGTGCCGGGCTTGCGGCCAAAACTCGCGGAGTAACGGACTTTCTCGCCCTGGCCTAACAACGGTGTAAGTTTCTGCGTCGCGATAACGTAGCTGTAATACTCAACCTGATCGCTGCCGAGCAATTTCGCCAGCAGCAGCTCGTCGCCGCGGTGATCCGCGACTCGCCAGATGCCCGGCTGGCTGAACAGCAGCTCGCGCTTTTTCGTCGCCTTCTCGTAGCGATAGATCGCGTAGGACGCCGGGTCGATGTCATTCGCCGTGAAATAGATCCAGCGGCTGTCGTCGGAAATGAACGCGAGTCCCGTCTGCACCTTTTCCTTGTGCTGGATCTCGACCAGCGGGCCGCCCTCGATGTCCATCCAATAGAGGCCCGGATTCTCCTGGCCGGCGATATCGCGTTGCACGATGATCCATTTGTCGTCCGGAGAAATCGCGGCAGCCGAGGTGTTGTCTTCACCGCCTGTCAGCTGGATCGGGAAGCGCATCGGCCCATCCATGCGCCAGACCTGCGAGTTGCCGGTGACTCTCCAGGTGAAGACCAGCCGCTCGCCGGTGCGGGTGAGCAGGCCGCCACCGGCGCCGCGGACGTCGAGCATGCTCTGGATGCGACGGCTGACCTGCGGGTCGAGCGCGGGCGGCGCAAACCGGGCGATGATCTCCGGCGTGACACTTTCGGCGCCGAGCCCGGTGTAGCTGCCTGCGGGCTTGGCGTTAGCCTGCGGTGCAGGCGCCTGCGCGCCGCTCGCGGTGGCGGACAGGACCAGGGTCAGGCTGGCGAGCGCCAGACGGAGAGTGGAGCGTTGCGTGATCATGTGCATGTCTGCCTGTATTCCTAGACTGTCAATTGATTGCCGATCGGCAGCTGCCGTATGCGTTTGCCACTGGCCGCAAAAATCGCATTGCAAAGCGCCGGCAGCACCGGTGGCAGGCCCGGTTCACCCACGCCGCCCAGCGCTCTATTGTAGTCGCCCGGCACCATATGCACGCGGACCTCGCGCGGCGCCGTCGGCATGCGCGTCAATTCGTACTGGTGAAAATTATCCTGCTGTGCGCGACCGGCCTTGAAGGTGATCGCGCCCGACAGCACCGCGCTCACGCCCATGACGCAGGCGCCTTCCAGTTGCGAGCGCACGCGTTCGGGGTTGATCGCTGCTCCGCAGTCGATCGCAATATCGATGCGCGGTATGTTCAGTTCGCCTTTCGCGTCTACCGCAACTTCGACGACTGCGGCGACATAACTGTCAAAACTGTAGTGCGCCGCGATGCCAAGCCCTTGGCCCTTCGGCAGTGGCCGGCCCCAGCCTGCCTTTTGCGCGGCGAGTTCAGTGACCGCGCGCAAGCGTCCCGCGTCGACCGGGTAACGCTCCGTTGCCTGACCATCGTTGTACGTATCGCCCGGCATTTTCAGCGTCACGATCCGGGCCGGGCCGATCACCTCGAGCAGGAAGTCCTTCGGGTCGCGTCCGGCCGAGGCCGCGAGCTCGGCGACGAACGACTGGATCGCAAACGCATGCGGGATATTGGACACCGAGCGGAACCAGCCGATGCGCGTGTGCGCGGTGGCTTCCGGATTCTCGATGCGGATGTTAGGAATGGCGAACGGCACGTCGATGACGCCCATGCCAAGTTCGTAACCGGCCTTCTGCTTCGGATCGTCGGCGAAGGTCGAATCGATCGTCGGCGCCACGGTGCGATGCAGCCAGCCCACCGGCATGCCCTTGGCGTCCACCGCGGCTTCCAGGCGCTCAACCGATACCGTGTGGAAATAGTCGTTGTGCAGGTCATCGTCTCGCGTCCACAGGACCTTGACCGCCTGGCCAGCCATCGCCTGCGACAACACCGCCGCTTCGATGCCAAAGTCGCACTTGGACCTGCGGCCGAAAGCTCCGCCTAACAAACTGACGTGGACCGTGACCTTGTCGGCCGGCATGCCGAGCCGTTTTGCGATCATGTCGCGCGTGCCCTGCGGCGACTGAAAGCCACCCCAGACCTCGCATTGGCCGTTCGCAATCCGCGCGGTCGCCGTCGGCGGCTCCATCGGCGCATGCGCGAGATGCGGCAGGTAGTATTCGGCGCTGATGGTTCTTGTGGCGCTGGCCGCCGCAACGGCGTAGTCGCCATCGTTACGCACGACTTTGCCGGGCTGGCGCGCCGCGGCTTCGAGCGTGGCCCTGTAGGCCACCGAGTCATAGCTGGCATGTGCGCCGTCGTCCCAGACGATCCTGAGCGCGCTGCGGCCCTGCATGGCGGCCCAGGTATTGCGTGCGATCACCGCAACGCCGCCGAGCGGATTGAACATCGGCGGGCCGGGCGCTGGCTCGATGGGCACGACGCGCACTACACCCGGGACCTTGAGCGCCGCAGTCGCATCGAAGCTAACAAGCTTGCCGCCCAGCACCTGCGGTCGAGCGACCACCGCGTACAGCATGCCGGGCAGGCGGGTATCGATGCCGTACTTGGTTTTGCCCGCGACGATGTCCTGGCCGTCGACGAGCCGGGTCTTGCCCTTGCCGATATAACGAAATCGCGCGGGATCCTTGAGGCGCAGCGCCGCCGCCGCCGGTACGGGCAGGCGCGCTGCGGCCTTGGCAAGCGCGCCGTAGCCGAGCCGCCGGCCGCTGGCCGCGTGTACAACCTCGCCGTTTTTGGCACGCACGTCGCCCGCTGGGACCTGCCAGCGTGCCGCGGCCGCGGCTTCCAGCATCTGGCGCGCGGCCGCACCGCAGCGGCGCATCGGCATGAAGAAATGGCGCAGGCTGCGCGAGCCGTCAGTGTCCTGGTTGCCGTAGCGCACTTCATCGCCGGGCGCCTGTACGACGCGCACTCGCGCCCAGTCCGCTTCGAGTTCGTCGGCGACGATCATCGGCAGGCTGGTGCGCACGCCCTGGCCCATTTCCGAGCGGTGGCACACGATGCTAACAACACCGTCGGCGCCGATGGCGACAAACGCCAGCGGATTGTCGACCCAGCCGTGCGGCATGGTCTCCGCACCGTAGGTCGGCAGGGTGTCGGCGCGCAATGCGTCCGGATAGCCAACCGCCAGCACCAGTCCGCCAAGTATCGAGGCGTCCTGCAGAAACTTCCGCCGGCTGACATTGGCGATCAGCAACGGCATTTTCGGCGACGTCACATCCATGGTCATCCCCTGCGTTGAACGGAATCGCAAATCAAGGCTGCTGCTCCTTGCAACTCCTATTGTCAGGGATCGCTGCGATTTTTCCCAGCCTTCGCTGTCAGCGTGCAGGCGGGTGATGCACCTCGATCGTTGAGTGAACTATCTCCTCGTGCACACTCAGTTGCTCGCGAATGGCGGCCGCGGTCAGCGTAGTGTCCTGCGTCACCACCGTCAGTGCGCAGGAATACACGTTCTTGCCCACGCGCCACACATGCAGGTCGGTCACCCGCGTCCCCGCCGCTCCAGCTTCAATGACACTGCGGATCTCATCGACCACCGGGTGATCCATTTCCCGGTCGAGCAATACCTTGCCGGTTTGCGCGATCAGCCCGGCTGCCCAGATCGCCACCACGATCGCGCCGACGATGCCCATGACGGGATCGAGCCAGGACCATCCATAGAACAGGCCGCCGCAAAGGGCAATAATCGCCAGCACCGACGTGGCCGAGTCCGCGACGACGTGCACGTAGGCCGACTTCAGGTTGAGATCGTGATGCGGCTCGTGCGCGTGTCCATGTTCGTGTTCGTGACCGTGGTGATGCGCGCTGCCGAGGATCAGCGCGCACACGATGTTGACCGCAAGTCCCAGGATCGCAACAACGATGGCCTCCTGGTAGTGGATCGGCTGCGGCGCAATGAAGCGCTCGACGGAGCTGACTACGATGGTCACGACGATGCCTAACAGCATGATCGCGCTCGCGAAGCCGCCCAGCACCTCGATCTTCCAGGTGCCGAAGGCAAAGCGCGGGTCCTTCGAGTAGCGGCGTGCGGTGGAGTAGGCCACCGCGGAGAGGCCGATGGCGATCGCGTGCGAGCTCATGTGCCAGCCATCGGCCAGCAGCGCCATCGAGTTGTACCACCAGCCGGCGGCGACCTCGACCACCATCATG
>DAIQQI010000181.1:2760-6544 GCA_036786925.1 Steroidobacteraceae bacterium | reverse complement strand
CGCCTGACTTTGCAAAGATTCTGCGTCGCAGCCTGGGTTTGCAGCCATGATCCGGCGCCTGCTGGGCACAATGCTGCTGGCACTCGCACTGTCCGGCGGCCCGCTGGCACAGGCCGCGGATCCCCCGACCACGATCGCAACCACAGGCGCCAATGCGGCCCGGACCGCGGCCATCAGCGGCATTCCCGCGCTGCAGGTCCAGACGGGCGCGGGCGGCAGCCAGACTTACTCGCTGACACTGCAGATGCTGGCGCTGATGACCGCGCTGACCCTGCTGCCAGCGGCGATGCTGATGATGACGGGATTTACCCGTATCATCATCGTGTTAGGCATCCTGCGACAGGCACTCGGCGCCGGACAGACGCCGCCCAACCAGGTGCTGGTGGGACTGGCACTTTTCCTGACGTTCTTTGTCATGGCGCCGGTATTTGAGCGGATCAATACCGACGCCCTGCAGCCCTACAACGCCGGCAAGATCGACACGGTTCAGGCACTCGAGCGCGGTGTGCAACCGCTGAAGAACTTCATGCTGGCGCAGACCCGCGAAGCAGACATCGCGGTCTTCGTGCGCATTTCCGGTGGCAAGGGCTTTGACAAGCCGGAAGACGTGCCGCTTTCGATTCTGGTGCCGGCGTTCGTCACCAGCGAACTGAAGACGGCCTTCCTGATCGGATTCCTGCTGTTCATTCCGTTCGTGATCATCGATCTGGTCGTCGCCAGCGTGCTCATGTCCATGGGCATGATGATGTTGTCACCGGTGCTGATCTCGCTGCCCTTCAAATTGATGCTGTTTGTACTGGTAGATGGCTGGGTGCTGATCATGGGCACTCTGGCGGGGAGTTTTTACCGATGAGTCCCAGCGATGTTCTTGCGATCGGCACGCACGCGTTGCGCATCATGATCATGCTGTCCGCGCCCCTGTTGCTGGTAGCGCTGGCGGTCGGCCTGCTGGTCGGCGTGTTCCAGGCCGCGACCCAGATCAACGAAATGACGCTGTCATTCATCCCGAAACTGCTGGCGGTTGCGGCGACGCTGGCGATCGCGGGACCCTGGATGCTGAATGTGCTGGTCAGCTACACGCGCGAACTGATCACCAGCATCCCTTCACTGCTGCACTGAACGATGCGCCCAACGTGTTAACCATCACCTCACAACAAATCGACGCGCTGCTCGCCGTGTATTTCCTGCCGTTTGTGCGCATCGGCGCATTCCTGATGGTTGCGCCGCTGTACGGCGCCGTGTTCGTTCCGGTTCGTATCCGACTGGTGCTCGCGCTGGCCGTGACGGTCCTGGTGGCGCCAATGCTGCCCGCGGTCGCGCAGCTGCAGCTGCTGTCGCTGGAAACCATCCTGATCGTGATCCAGCAGCTCCTGATCGGCGCGGCTTGTGGCTTCGCGCTGCAACTTGTGTTCGACGCGGTCGGGCTGGGCGGCCAGCTGTTAGCAAACACCATGGGCCTGTCGTTCGCGTTCAACGTTGACCCGCAACGTGGCTCCGCAACGCCGGCGCTGGGTCGTTTCTACATGGTCATCGCCACCCTGACTTTCCTGGTGCTGAACGGCCATGTGCGGCTGTTTGAGCTGTTAATAGACACTTTTCATGGTGTTCCGGTGAGCGCCGCGGGAATCGGTGCGGCGGGTATCTGGAAGCTGCTGACCCTGTCGTCGCTGCTGTTTTCAGGCGCTCTGGGTGTTGCGCTCCCCGGCATTGCCGCCTTGCTGGTCGTCAACATAGCGTTTGGCGTCATGAGCCGCGCGGCGCCCGCACTCAACCTGTTCGGCGTCGGCTTCCCGATCATACTGTTGTTAGGCCTCGTGATCCTGCTGATCGGCCTGCCGACGATACAGAGCTCGACTACGGCGCTGGTGGACTACACCTTCGGCGCGCTGGCGGACCTGTTTGGGGGCGCGCGGTAAGTCATGGCAGAGCAGGACCTGGCCGATCGTACCGAACGCGCAACTCCCAAGCGCATCGATGAGGCCCGTAAGCGGGGCCAGGTGCCGAGATCTGTCGAGCTGGGCGCGGCGGCCGTGACACTCGCGGGAGGCGCTGGCCTCTATGTCCTCGGGGCTTCCATGTCCGAGGGCATGGCGACGATGCTGCGCAAGGGCCTGTCTCTGAACCCGGTTTCGCAACTGCAGGATTCGGACATGATGGCGGCGCTCAGCAGCGCGTCTCGCGATGCACTGTGGAGCGTCGCGCCGCTGTTAGGCCTGCTGCTGGCCGCGGCGCTGCTGTCGCCGCTGGTGATTGGTGGCTGGAATTTCAGTACCGGCGCCATGGGCTTCAAATTCGAGCGCCTTAATCCCCTCAACGGATTCAAGCGCATGTTCTCCGCCCGTGGCTGGATCGAACTCGGCAAGTCACTGGCCAAGTTCTCCATCGTCGCGCTGATCGCGGTGCTGGTCCTGTGGAATCGGGCCGACGAGCTGACGTCGCTGGGCGCACAGCCCATTGAACTCGCCATCGGCCACGCGGCCTACCTGTGTGCCGAGGCCCTGCTGGCGCTGGCTGGCGGCCTGGTGCTGATCGCGCTGGTCGATGTGCCGTTGCAGCTGTGGCAATACCACCGCGACCTGCGCATGACACGCAATGAAATCCGCGAAGAAAACCGCGACGCCGAGGGATCCCCCGAGGTCCGCAGTCGCGTGCGCAGCGTGCAGCAGGCCATTGCGCGCCGTCGCATGATCCAGGAAGTGCCGAAGGCGAGTGTGGTCATCACCAACCCGCAGCACTACGCGGTCGCCCTCAGGTACGACGAGCGGCGCATGAACGCACCCATCGTGGTTGCCAAGGGCGCAGGCGAGATCGCACGTCGCATCCGCGAGGTTGCGGCCGAACACAAGGTTCCATTGGTGGAGGCTCCGCCGCTGGCGCGCGTCCTGTACCGCGGCGTCGAAATCGGCGCGGAAGTGCCGGCGGTGCTGTATGCGGCCGTGGCCCAGGTACTGAGCTATGTATTCCAGCTGCAGACGCGGGCAAGCCGCAGCAGCGTGAAGCTGCAGCCACCCGTGATCGACGCCGCCGTTGAGAACCTGATACCGCGCAAGGGTGAGCAGGTATGAACGCGCGCGCCGAAACAACTGTCGGCTTCGACTGGCGCGCCATGCTGACCAGCGGACTGGGTGTGCCGTTAGGCGTGCTGTCGGTGCTGGCGATGATCGTCCTGCCACTGCCGCCGGTGATCCTGGACGTGTTATTCACCTTCAACATCGCCTTGAGCCTGCTGGTGGTGATGGCGGTCTTCCAGGTGCGCAAACCGCTCGATTTCGCGGTATTCCCAACCATCCTGCTGCTGGCCACCCTGTTGCGCCTGGCGCTCAACGTGGCCTCGACGCGGGTGGTACTGCTGCACGGACACACCGGCACGGCGGCCGCCGGCAAGGTGATCGAGTCCTTTGGCGAATTCGTCATCGGCGGCAACTACGCGGTCGGCATCGTGGTGTTCGCGATCCTGACGATCATCAATTTCGTCGTGGTCACCAAAGGCGCGGGCCGCATTTCCGAAGTCAGCGCGCGCTTCACCCTCGATGCGATGCCCGGCAAGCAGATGGCAATCGACGCCGACATGAACGCCGGCCTGATCACGCAGGATGAAGCCCGGGCGCGCCGCGCCGAGGTCAGGTCCGAGGCGGATTTCTACGGCTCGATGGACGGCGCGTCGAAGTTCGTCCGCGGCGACGCGATTGCCGGCATCCTGATCGTGCTGATCAACATGATCGGTGGCCTCCTGATCGGGACCATCAATCATTCGCTGTCATTCGGCGAAGCCACGCAACGCTAT
>DAIQQI010000181.1:0-2750 GCA_036786925.1 Steroidobacteraceae bacterium | reverse complement strand
CGCTGCTGTCCATCGGCGATTGACTGGTCGCGCAGATTCCGGCGCTGCTGCTGTCCACCGCCGTGGCCATCATTGTCACCCGCATGTCGCGCGAACAGGACATCGGGCGCGAAGTGGCGCGGCAACTGTTCGGCCAGTCGCGCGCGATGGGCGTGGCCTCCGGCCTGTTGTTAGTCCTGGGCCTGATTCCGGGCATGCCGAACCTGGTGTTCCTGGCCATGGGTGTCGGCTGCGGCCTGGTGGCACGCTGGCTGCGGGAGCGCGACCGGCAGAAGGCCCGCACGCCGGTGCTCGACGAACCGCCACCGCCGCCAGTAGACGTCAAGGATATCGGCTGGGAGGATGTTGCAACCGTAGACCTGATCAGCCTCGAGGTTGGCTATCGCCTGGTGCCGCTGGTCGACAAGAACCAGTCGGGTGATTTGTTAGCACGCATACGGGGCGTACGGCGCAAGCTGACCCAGGAGCTTGGCTTCCTGATCCAGGCCGTGCATATCCGCGATAACCTCGATCTTTCTCCTAACAGCTATCGGATTTCATTGTCCGGCGTCCCGGTCGGCAACGGCACGGTGTACCCCGAGCGCGAACTGGCCATCAATCCGGGACGGGTGTTCGGCGCGCTGAATGGAATCGCCACCCGCGATCCGGCCTTCGGCATGGAGGCCGTCTGGATCGATCCCGCGTTGCGGGACCACGCGCAGTCGCTTGGCTACTCGGTGGTCGACGCCAGTACCGTGATCGCGACGCACCTCAGTTTCATGGTGCAGCAGCACGCGCATGAGCTGCTCGGTCATGAAGAGGCGCAACAGCTGCTCAATTCGCTGGGCAAGTCGGCGCCGAAACTGGTCGAGGACCTGGTGCCGAAGCTGATGCCGCTCAGCACGGTCGTCAAGGTTCTGCAAGGATTGTTAGCAGAGCGCATTCCGGTGCGCAACCTGCGCGCCATCGTCGAGGCGCTGGCCGAGAACGCCGCGCGCGGCAACGACCCCCAGACACTGCTGGCACAGGTGCGGATTGCGCTCGGCCGTCAGATTGTCCAGGACGTTGCCGGTTTTGCCGACGAACTGCCGGTCATCACGCTGGAATCGGAGCTTGAACAACTGCTGGTCAATTCCGTGGCTGCCAACGGCGCGACGCCGGGCCTCGAACCCGGCCTGGCGGACCGCCTGCAGCAACGCCTGGCAGACGCAGCGCGCAATCAGGAAACCGTGGGCGAACCGGCAGTGCTGCTGGTGCCGCCCGCGCTGCGCGCCACGCTGGCGCGCTTTGCCCGTGCGGCGGTGCCGCAGATGCATGTACTGGCCTGGAGTGAAATTCCCGATAACCGGCGAGTCCGGTTGGTTGCGACAGTAGGTAGATCATGAAAATCAAGACTTTCAATGTTGCTGACATGCGTCAGGGTATGCGAGCCATCCGCCAGGAGCTGGGTCCGGACGCGGTGATTCTCGCCACGGAACGCACCGCCGACGGTGTGATGCTGACGGCCGCCACCGACATGGAGACGGCGACACGCGCGCCACAGCAGGCGGAACGGGCCGGCATGGGTGCAGGAAAACGCTCAGCCGCGGTCGCGCGGGAAACCGCGGACCCGGCCCTCAGCGAGGAATTGCGGGTGTTGCGCCGGCTGCTGGAGACGCAGATGGCGCAACTCGCCTGGAACGAGTACTCGAGGCGCTCGCCGCTGCTCGCCGAGTTGCAACGGGAATTCGCCGCCGCCGGTTTTGACGCAACATTGCTGCAGGGCGTGCTGGCGGAATTTCCGGAGGGCATGGCGCATGGCGCGGCGCGGCGCCTGCTGATGTTGCGCCTGGCCGACCGGCTGCGGTCCACTGGTGAACGCTGGCTGGAATTCGGCGGCCGGCCGGTGTTGTTAGGAACCACCGGCGCCGGCAAGACCAGCGCCGCGCTGCGGCTCGCCGCGAAATGGGTGCAGCGGCACGGCAATCACGGCGTCGCGCTGATCACCACCGACACGCGCGGCTTCGCGGCGACCGAGCAATTTGCGGCGCAGGCCAGGATGCTGGGCGTGCCGAGCTACGGCGTCGCCGATACCCGCGAGCTGGGCGTGCTGATGACAACCCTGTCCGACCGGCGGCTGGTGATTACCGATACCGCTGGCCTGAGCGGTACATCCGAGCGCGCCGAGCTGGCGGCGTGGAAGGACGCGCTGGCAACGCAGCCGGCACTCGAGTTTGTGCTGGTAGCCGCCGCCAGCGTCAGGGCCGACGTCAGTTCGCGCATCATGGCTAACAACAGCGCTCCGCCGTGGCAGGCCGCTCTGATTACCAAGCTCGATGACGCCGATCGTACCGGCGAATTGCTGGCGACGCTGATCCGTCACGACATCCCGCTTTGCTATGTCACCCGCGGTCGTCGCTGGCTGCAGGACATGGCGCCAGCGCGCGCGGCAACTCTGGTTGCCGAGGCCGTTGAATCGGCCAGCCCGGACCGGCTCGACGCCAGCGCGCCGCAGCGCGCGGAGATTGCCTGACATGAAACTCTCTGGAATACCGCCCGGCACGGCGCGCCCGCCGGTGCAGACGATCGCCATTACCGGCGGCAAGGGCGGCATTGGCAAGACCACCATTGCCATCAACCTGGCCGCGGCGCTGGCGCAGCGCGGCCGCCGCACGCTGCTGCTGGATGGCGACCTCGGGCTCGCCAATGCCGACGTTTTGTTAGGGATATCGCCGCAGTACACGCTGGCACATGTCATCGCCGGCGAGCGCACGCTGGACGAGGTAGTCACC
>DAIQQI010000458.1:0-1989 GCA_036786925.1 Steroidobacteraceae bacterium | reverse complement strand
CGGCTCGCATCCTGCGGGCCGCCGGGGCGGTTCTTGAAACCGGTCTTTGCCAGGCTTCTGGAGCCGATCCGGTGAGCAAGCGTCTCGACCCGGCCACGATTGCGGTTCGCGCCGGGCTGGAATCCGATCCGGCCACGGGCGCCGTAGTGCCGCCCATCCACCTGACCTCCAATTTCGCGTTTCCCGCTTTTGGCGAGAAGGGCAAGTACGACTACACGCGCTCCGGCAACCCGACGCGCGACTTGTTAGCTGACGCGCTGACGGCGCTGGAGCAGGGCAGCGGCGCGGTCATCACGTCCAGCGGGATGTCGGCCATCGCGCTGGTGGGGCAGCTGTTTCCCGTTGGCTCGCTGATTGTCGCGCCGCATGACTGTTACGGCGGCACATTCCGGCTGTTTACGGCCTGGCACAAGCGCGGGGAACTGCGCGTGCAATTCGTGAATTTCGACGACGATCGGGCGCTGAGTGCGGCCCTTGCCGCCAGGCCCGCATTGCTGTGGATCGAGACGCCCAGCAACCCGCTGTTGCGGATTACCGATATCGCCGCCGTGGCGTCGCGCGGCCGCGCCGTGGGCGCTGTGGTCGCGGTCGACAACACCTTCCTGTCGCCGGCGTGGCAGTTGCCGCTGACACTCGGCGCCGATCTGGTCGTGCACTCGACTACCAAGTACCTCAACGGCCACAGTGATGTGGTCGGCGGCGCAGTGGTTGCGGCTAACAAGGAGACCGCCGAGCAGCTGGGGTGGTGGGCCAATTGCCTCGGGGTCAGCGGCGCGCCGTTCGACAGTTTCCTGACGTTGCGCGGCATACGGACCCTGCAGGCGCGCCTGGATGTGCATGGCCGCAACGCCCAGGCCATCGCCGGGTTCCTGCACGGACATCCCAAGGTCAGCAAAGTGTTCTATCCGGGACTGCCGAGCCATCCAGGTCATGCGCTCGCGCAGCGGCAACAAAAAGGTTTCGGCGCGATCGTTTCCGCGGAGCTGAAAGGCGGAACACAGGCGGTCGCCCAGTTCGTCAACGGCCTCAAGCTGTTTTCGCTGGCCGAGTCGCTGGGCGGCGTCGAAAGCCTGGTAGCGCATCCGGCTACCATGACGCATGCCGCGATGGAGCCCGCCGACCGCGCCGCAGCGGGCCTCACCGATGGGCTGCTGCGCCTGTCGATCGGCATCGAAAATGGCGGCGACCTGATCGCCGACCTGTCCGCGGGACTGGATCGAATCCGCTAGGCCAGGGCAGCGAGCACGGCATCGCCCATCTGTGCGGTGTTCAGCACCTTGGCGCCGGTTTCCGCAAAGTCGGCAGTGCGCGCGCCATGCGCAATCGCCTGGTGCACCGCCGTTTCGATGTCCTGCGCTTCCGCTTCCAGACCTAACGAATGACGGAGCAACAGCGCTGCGGACAATATTGTGCCGACAGGATTGGCAATGCCGCGCCCGGCGATGTCCGGCGCCGAACCATGTATTGGCTCGTACACACCCAGCTTGCCGTCGCCCAGCGATGCCGATGGCAGCAGGCCCAATGATCCGGCCAGCATGGCGGCCTCGTCGGTCAGCACGTCCCCGAACAGGTTTTCGGTGAGCAGCACGTCGAAGTCCCGCGGCCTGCGAATGAGATGCATCGCCGCGGCATCGACGAACATGTGTTCGATGCTGACACCCGGGAATTCTTCCCCGATCACGCGCTCGCTGACCGCACGCCATAACCGCGAGGTTTCCAGCACGTTGGACTTGTCGATCTGCACGATCTTGCGGCGCCGCGACATGGCCAGCGCACCCGCGACCCGCGTGGCGCGCACAATCTCGGCTTCGGTGTAGCGGCACTCGTCGAACGCGCCGTTCGCATCGCGGCCCTTGCGGCCGAAATAGATGCCACCGGTCAGTTCGCGTACAAAGATCAGATCGACGTCGCGCAGGATCTCAGGCTTGATGACCGAGGCATCGAGCAGGCTCGGGTGGACCTTGACCGGGCGCAGGTTGGCGTAAACGC
>DAIQQI010000012.1:0-21362 GCA_036786925.1 Steroidobacteraceae bacterium | reverse complement strand
GGGCGCGCTGCTCGCGCTGCAGGGCGCCAGCCAGGCGCAACCGCGCTGGGGTGCACGAGCAACAGCATTTCGCGGCTGGCCTGCCGCGCTAACAACAGGGTGCGGAACATCTTGACGCCACCGCCGGTGGAACCGGTGCTGCAGGTGATGCAGCACAGGAACAGCATCCAGACTGGCGCAAAAGCGGGCCATTTCTCGAAATCCTGCGAGACGAAGCCGGTCGTGCTGGCCATCGACACGACATTGAAGGCCGCGTGCCGCAATGCCTCCGGCACCGAGGGATAGGTCCTGTGAATCACCAGCAGCAGCGTGACCGCGACCACACTGAATGCGAGCAGCGCCAGCAGGGACTTGGCCTCGGTATCGCTTCGATACGGATCCAGGCTCATCTTCCGAAAAGCGATGAAATGCCGGGCAAAGTTCATCGACGCGGCGACCATGAATACGATCAGCACCATTTCTATGGCCGGCGAGTTGAAATACGCGATGCTGGCGTCGTGGGTGGAAAAGCCGCCGAGACCCATGACCGAGAAGGCGTGACAGATCGCATCCAGCCAGTCCATGCCGGCTACGCGCAGCGCGACGATGCAGGCCACCGTGAATCCGGTGTAGGTGAGCCACAGCGCCTTGGCCGTCTCGGTGATGCGCGGCGTGAGCTTCTCGTCCTTGACCGGGCCGGGCGTTTCAGCCTTGTACAGCTGCATGCCGCCGACACCTAACAAAGGAAGCACCGCGACCGCGAACACGATGATGCCGATGCCGCCGTACCAGTGCAGCGAGGCGCGCCACAGGTTGAGCGAAGGCGGCAGCGAGTCGAGGCCGGTGAGTATGGTCGAGCCGGTGGTGGTGAATCCGGACATTGCCTCGAAGTAAGCATCGGTGAACGACAGCCCGGGTATCGAAATCAGGAACGGCAGCGCGGCCGAGCCGGACATCAGCACCCAGGAGAGCGTCACCAGCACGAAACCATCGCGTGGTTTAAGCTCGCGCTTGTAGCGCCGGGTCGCCGCCGCGATGCCGACGCCGACGATCACGTTGATGCCGGCGGCAATGATGAAATCGGCGACGATGCCGTCCTTGAGCAGTAGCGAACAGACGATGGGCAACAGGTAGGTGACGCCGAACAGCGCCATCATCGAACCCAGGACATGCGCGACAGCTAACATCGAATCAGCGCGAGGTTTCGCCCAGGAACAATTTCTCGACCTGCTCGACATGCCGCCGGTCGGGTATGAAGATGATCACGTGATCGTCGGCCTCGATCGTGGTGTCGTGGTGGGCCATCAGCACTTGGTCGCCACGCACGATGCAGCCGATGAGCGTGCCTTCCGGCAGCCGGATTTCCTCGAGCCGCCGGCCGATGACTTTCGAGGTGCTGCGATCGCCGTGGACAATGGCTTCGAGCGCTTCGGCGGCGCCACGGCGCAGCGAGTGCACGCGCACGACGTCACCGCGGCGCACATGGGCCAGCAGGGAACCGATCGTGATCGTCTGCGGTGAAATCGCGACATCGATCGTGCCGCTTTCGATCAATTCGGCGTACGAGGGCTTGTTCATCAACGCCATGACCTTGCGCGCCCCGAGGCGCTTGGCGACCATGGCCGACAGGATGTTAGCTTCCTCGGAGTTGGTCAGCGCGGCGAATACGTCGCAGGAGTCGATATTCTCCTCGAGCAGCATTTCCTCATCGGCGGCGTCGCCGTTCAGCACGATGGTGTTTTCCAGTCGTTCGCTGATAAAGCGCGCGCGCTTCGCATCGCGTTCGATGATCTTCACCTGGTTCTTGGATTCAAGTTCGCGTGCCAGGCGGAAACCAATGTTGCCGCCGCCCGCTATGACAACGCGTTTGACCGGGTTTTCTTCCTTGCGTATTTCGCTCATGACTTTGCGGATGTCATCGGTCGCCGCCAGGAAGAATACTTCGTCGTCTTCCTGGATAACCGTGTCGCCTTCCGGCTTTACGCCGCGCCCGGCGCGATAGATGGCAACCACGCGCGCATCCGAGTTGGGGAGGTGGTTCTTCAGGTTGCGCAGCTGCTGGCCGACTAACAGACCGCCCTTGCGTGCCCGCAGGCCCACCAGGCGCACCCGGCCATCGGCAAAGTCGAGAACCTGCAGCGCGCCCGGATAGCGGATCAGCCGTTCGATGTACTCGGTGACCAGTTGCTCGGGACTGATCCAGACGTCCACCGACAGCGCCTCGGCGCTGAACAGTTTCGGATACCGGGTGTATTCGGCCGCGCGGATGCGGGCGATCTTGACCGGGGTGCGAAACAGCGTATACGCGACCTCGCAAGCTAACATGTTGACTTCGTCGGAATTGGTCAGCGCGATGAGGATGTCGGCGTCGGCAATGCCGGCGGCCTCCAGCACGGACGGATAGGTTGCCGATCCGGCAACGCCGCGGATATCGAGCCGGTCCTGCAGGTCGCGCAACAACTCCTCGTTGGTGTCGACGACGGTCACTTCGTTGGCTTCTTCGCGGGCGAGCTGGTAAGCCGCGGTGCGGCCGACCTGGCCGGCGCCGAGAATCACGATTTTCATGGGGCGATTTTCCTCGGGATGGAAGCTTAACGCACTGCTTCCAGCTTGGCGCGTTCGAGCATCAGCCACTTGCGGCCTGCACCCTCGAAATTGACTTCGATGCGGGCGTGGGGGCCCTGGCCTTCGATGTTGAGCACGATACCGTGGCCAAAACTGCCGTGGCGCACGCGCGCGCCAAGCTTGAGTCCTGGCGCTACCTGCTCCTCCCGGACCGGTCGACTTGACGCCGGACCAGCCGCGGCTCGCGGGTAATCGGCGCGCGAGCCGGAATCGGGCCGCATGGGTCGCGAGTATGAAATCTTCGGCCGCACCTCTTCCAGCAGTTGCTCCGGCATCTCCTGGATGAACCGCGAGGCCTGGCCGTAGGTGTCCATGCCGTTGAGCCGGCGCTGCTCCGCGAAGCTGAGGTACAGCTGCTTCATGGCGCGCGTGGTGCCGACATAACAAAGGCGCCGTTCTTCCTCGATGCTCTCCAGGTCGTGCAGCGAGCGCTGATGCGGAAACAGGCCGTCTTCCATGCCGCAAATGAACACCACCGGGAATTCGAGCCCCTTGGCGGTGTGCAGCGTCATCATCTGGATGCAGTCTTCGCCCGCCTCGGCCTGTCCTTCGCCGGATTCCAGCACCGCATGCGCGAGGAAGGATTCGAGGGGCGGAAGTTCTTCGCCGTCGACATTCTCGGGCTCAAAGCTGCGGGCAGCAGAAACCAATTCCAGAAGGTTCTCGACCCGGGTTTCGCCACGATCCTGCTTGTCGTTCTTGTAGTGCTCCAGCAGCCCGGATGCGATCAGCATGTGATCGACTTTTTCGTGCAGCGGCAGCGTGGCGATTTCGCGCGTGATTTTTTCGATCAACTGCAGGAAACCGTGCAGCGCGGCGCTGCCCCGGCTACCTAACGAGTCCGCGGAGATGCAGGCGGCGGCGGCCATCCACAGCGAGCTGCCGGCGCCGCGCGCCTGGTCGCGCACCAGATCGAGACTCTTGGCGCCGATACCGCGGGTCGGCAGGTTTACGACGCGTTCAAACGAGGCGTCATCGGATCTGTTAGCAATGAGGCGCAGGTAGGCGAGCGCATCCTTGATTTCGGCGCGCTCGAAGAACCGCAGGCCGCCGTAGACCTTGTAGGGAATGCGGCCGGAGATGAACGCTTCTTCAAATACCCGCGATTGCGCGTTCGAGCGGTAGAGAATGGCGATGTCCCGGCGCAGGCCGCCCTGGTTGACCCAGTCGCGAATCTTGTTGACGACAAAATCCGCCTCGTCGCGCTCGTTGAAGGCGGCGTAGATGCGGATCGGCTCACCCTGCTCGCCGCTGGTCCAGAGATTCTTGCCGAGGCGGCTGGAGTTGTTCTTGATCAGCGCATTGGCGACATTCAGGATGTTAGATGTCGAGCGATAGTTCTGCTCCAGGCGCACCAGCCTGGCGGACGGAAAATCGCGCTGGAACTGCGCGAGGTTTTCCACGCGCGCGCCGCGCCAGCGATAGATCGACTGGTCGTCATCGCCGACCACGAAAGGCGCGCCGTTGGAGCCGACCAGCAGGCGTATCCAGTTGTACTGGATATTGTTGGTGTCCTGGAACTCGTCGACCAGCACATGCTGGAAACGCCGGCGGTAATGCTGCAACACTTCCGGCTGGTCGCGCCACAGTTCGAAGGCGCGCAGCAACAGCTCGGCGAAGTCGACCACGCCGTTGCGCTGGCAGATGTCCTCGTAGTCCTGGTACAGGCGGATCAACTGGCGGCGCGTCGGATCGTTGCCGTCCTTGAGCTGCTTCGGGCGCCAGCCCTCGTCCTTGTTGTTGTTGATGAAATACTGGATTTCCTTGGGAATCCAGCGCGTTTCATCGAGCTCCTGCGCCTTGACCATTTTGCGGATCAGGCGCAGCTGATCCTCGCCATCGAGGATCTGGAAGGTCTGCGCCAGTCCGGCTTCGCGCCAATGCAGGCGCAGCAGGCGGTGCGCGATGCCATGGAAGGTGCCGACCCACATCGCGCCGCCCGGCATGCCTAACAGACTTTCGATGCGTGCGCGCATCTCACCTGCCGCCTTGTTGGTGAAGGTGACGGCCAGGATGCTGTGCGGCGAAGCGTTCTCGGCTTCGATCAGCCAGGCAATACGATGGGTCAGCACACGGGTCTTGCCGCTGCCGGCGCCGGCAAGCACCAGCACCGGACCGACAGGGGCAGTGACCGCTTCGCGCTGCGCGTCGTTAAGCGGGCTTAAGATCGGGGAGACGTCCATGGGGGGCGCGCATCTTAGCAGCGCGCTTAAGGGTGGTGTGGCAGGGATTCAGCCGCAAATTTGAGCAATGCCGCGATCAGGGTCAGGAGCACCGGACCGACGATCAGGCCGACGGCGCCAAAAGCCGAAACCCCGCCAACCACGCCCACGAAAACAGCCAGGGTGGAAACCTCGGCATGCCGGCCGATCAGCAGGGGGCGCATCACGTTGTCGATCAGCGAGACGGCGAAGCCCCAGACGGCGATGAACACGGCCCCGCCCGGGCGCCCGATTGCGGCCAGCCAGATTGCGGCCGGCACCCAGACCAGAGCCGTGCCGCCCGCGGGCAGCAGGGCAAAGACCGCCGCCACTGCGCCGAACACGACCGGCGAAGGCAGGCCCAGGATCGCGAAGCCAATGCCAACCAGCAGGCCCTGCACGAGCGCCGTGGTGACGGTGCCGAACACGACCGCACGCGTGGTCGTGCCGATCAGTCGCAACAGGCTGTCGCGGCGCTGCGCTTCGATCGGTATCAGGCGCACAGCCTGCTGCAGCATTTCCGGCCCATCGCGCAGCAGGAAGAACAGCAGGAACAGCATCAGCATGAAGCCCACCAGCGTGCCCACCGCACCTAACACCAGGTTGCCACTGGTTGCAGCCAGCGACTGCAGCACCGATTGCGCGGCATTGACCACCCAGGCCTGGATGTCCGCCGTGCTAACAACGGTGTTGGCATGCAGCAGCGCCAGCGCGCGTGCCACCAGCGGATACTGCTCGATCCGCGTCAGCCAGGCGGCGCTGCCGCTGAAGTCGATGCCGCGCAGCAGATCGAGCAACAGGCGCACCTGCTGCGCAAACACCAGGCCCAGGCTGGCGAGCGGCAACAGCACGACCACGGGCGTCAGGCCGGTCAGCAGGCCCGCCGCCAGGTTGGCGCGCCCCCGGAAGCGGCGCGTCAGCGAGCGTTGCACCGGACTGAGCAGAAATGCCAGGCACAGGCCCCAGGACAGTGCGCCCGAGAATGGCACCAGTATCCTGGCCAGCGCGAAGCCGAGCAGCAGCGCCAGGGCGACGAAAAAGGCCTTGCGGTAGAAATCCGAATCCATGACGTGGAGTTTACCGCCAGCGCCCCGGTTTGCCGCCTGCTCTGCAGGGCATACTTGCCAGATGAAACTCAAAGCCGGAATTCGCTGCCTGGTCGCCCTGTGCGCTGCCGCGCTGATGCCACCGACCATGGCCGCCAAACCACCGGCCCGGGAGACTGCCGTGACCACAGAACAAGCGCCGCTCGCCTTCGCCTACGTCGTGATCAGCGTGGCCGACATGGACCGTGCGCTGGGGCTGTGGGTGGAGCGTTTCGGCATGCAGGTGGTGACGCGCCGCGATGGATCCGATCCGGACCTGGCGCGCGCCTGGGGCCTGCCGGCTGACGGTATCGTCGAGCAGGTCCTGCTGCGCACGCCCGGCATGACTGACGGCGGCGTGCACCTGGTGCGGTTCAAGACGCCGGGACCCACGGTGCGCGAGGGCGCTGCGCCGACCGACCTGGTGATGAAGAGCGTCGATATTTCAGTGCGCGAAATCGCCGCGCGCCATGCCGAGCTAACAGCGGCGGGCTACAAGTTCCGCTCAGCGCCCAGCCACCTGAAGTCCGCGGACCTGGAGTTCATGGAAGTGCACATGTTCGGGCCGGACGACGTGAACCTGGTGTTCGTCGATATCCCGTCAAGACCGGAACCGGTCAGCGAAAAGCAGTATGGTGTCGCGCCGCAGATCGTCGTGATCACACCGGACAACGTGCGCGAAACGACTTTTTTCCAGTCGACGCTGGGCCTGGCGCTGATTTCGCATAACACCTTCGTCGGTCCGGAAATTGAAAAAGCCGTCGGCCTGCCGAAGGGCGCGAGTCTCGACGTGCGCATCCTCGGAAATCCCGACAGCCACTATGGCCGGCTCGAATTCGTACAATACGGCGGTGCAACCAGCCGCGATCTTTATCCGCGCGCCAAGCCGCCGGCGCGCGGCATGCTGTCGATCAGCTATCTGGTCAAGGATCTCGCGCCGATACTGGCGCGGGCCAGGGCGCTTCGCCTCATCGACCACGGCAATGTATCCACCGTGTTAGGTGAGGGGCGTCTTGTGTCGCTGACCACGCCGGCGGGCATGCGCGTCGATCTCATGCAACCCAGGAGACCTTGAACATGCTGCATCTGTTTGATTCGCTGGATTCCGGCAATGGCTACAAGGTCCGTTTGTTGTTAGCTCTGACCGGCCGGAAATATGAGTGGACCGATCTCGATATATTCCATGGCGCGACGCGCACCAGCGAATTCCTCGAGAAAAACCCCAACGGCCGGATTCCGACGCTGCAGCTTGACGATGGCACGTTCCTCGCCGAGTCCAACGCGATCCTCTGGTATCTCGCCGAGGGTACTCGTTTCATACCCGCTACGCAGCTCGGGCGCGCGCAGGTGCTGCAATGGATGTTCTTCGAGCAATACAGCCACGAACCCTATGTGGCAACGCCGCGGTTCATCATGAAGCACACGCCGCCGGATTCGCCGCGCCGCGCCGAGTTACCCGCCCGCCTCAGCACTGGTCGCGCAGCGCTGGATGTGATGGAGGGGCACCTGACGAAGCGACAGTATTTCGTCAACGACACCTACACCATTGCTGACATCGCGCTCTATGCGTACACGCATGTTGCCGAAGAAGGCGGGCATGATCTCAAGCCCTATCCCGCGGTGCGGCGCTGGCTGGCGCAGGTCGCGCAGGAGCCGGGGCATAAGCCGATCACCTGGGTCCCGTCTTCGACTGCGAAAAATTAACCTGCAGGAATTGCCAGCGGCGCTGCTACCACTTGTTGCGCAGCTCCCGCAATTTCACGAACACGGTTCGGGCGTCCGGTTGCTCAGGCAGCTCGGGAAATCGTTCGCGCAGCCGCGCAATGACTTGCGGATTCGCCAGCCGGAAAAACGCATTGATGCGCTTCTCGTCACCGAGCGTGGTCACGCGCATGCGTTCGGCCGCAACGCCCTGCACCTGCGTCAGCGTCATGGAGGCGTCGCGATTGCCGGGCTCGCGATCGAGCGTGAACGCCAGGTTGCGCGCGAAGTATTCATGGCCGGGGTACACGAGCGTCGCCTCGGGCAGCCGCGCCAGTTGATTCACGAAGGTTTCGTACAGCACGTCCGCCGAGCCGCCGTTGTGGCAGTTGCCGGCACCGGCATTGAAAAGCGTGTCGCCGCAAAAAAGCGCCGGCGCGGCGCCGTGAGCTAACAAGCAGACGTGCGCCATGGTGTGACCGGGCGTGTCGAGGCATTCGAGCTCGACACTGCGGCCCACCTTGATGACATCGCCCTTGCCGAGTCCGCGGTCAACGCCGCCGATGCGGGATGCAGCTCCCGCATGGGCGGCCACTGTTGCGCCGGTCGCCTTGCGCAAGGCTTCGTTGCCACCGGTATGGTCGAGGTGTTCGTGCGTATTCAGGATCTGCGTGATCCGCCAACCACGGGCCTTGGCGGCGTCCAGGCACAGCCGCCACTCGAGCGGATCGACCGCGAGGGCCTCGCCGGTTTCACCGCAGGCGATCAGGTAGTGATAGTTGCGGTAATCGTTGGCGGCCCAGATACGTTCGACAATCATGGCAACATCATAGCGCCTTGTTAGGGGGACGGGCATGTTAAAATCTTGGTTACCCTTTATGCAAATAGCCGTCGTCCCTGTCACCCCTTTCCAGCAGAACTGCTCGGTCATCTGGTGCGAGAAAACCCGGCAGGCGGCGATCGTTGATCCGGGCGGTGACCTCGACCAGGTGCTGCAGGTGATCGAGGACGAGAAACTGACCCTGAGCAAGATCCTGCTGACCCACGCGCATCTGGATCACTGCGCCGGCACGGCTGAGCTGGCGAAGCGCTTCAAGCTGCCGATCGAGGGTCCGCATGAAGCCGATTTGTTCTGGATCCAGCTGCTGCCCGAGCAGGCGCGGCAGTTCGGCATGGGCGCGGCCGAGTCATTCACGCCGACCCGATGGCTGCATGAGGGCGACACCGTGACGGTCGGCGAAGTGGTGCTGCAAGTGCGCCATTGCCCGGGACACACGCCCGGCCATGTCATTTTTTTCCATGAACCCGGCCGCTTTGCGATCGTCGGCGACGTGCTTTTCGCCGGTTCCATCGGCCGCACGGATTTTCCGCGCGGCAATCATGAGCAGCTCCTTCGTTCCATCCGCGAGAACCTTTTTCCGCTGGGCGACGACGTCACCTTTTTGCCGGGGCATGGTCCGACCTCGACCTTTGGCCAGGAGCGCCTGACCAATCCATTCGTCGCAGATTCACTGTTCATGTAACGCGGACATGTCCGAGGAACTCCTGGTGCGGCTGTTCGCCGAGTGCGCAGATGAAGCTGCGGCGCAATCTGTCGCCGCGGACCTGCTGCGGGCCCTGGGTGGCTTCCGCGCGCAATCAAGGCAGGAACCGCAACGGTACTGGAAGATGCCGGAGCTGTTCGAATTCACGTTCGCGCTGCGGCCACCGACGCCGCAGGCCTTTGCTGATTTGTTAGCCCTTGGCGCGGGCGAGTGGGATCGCCGCGGCGACGAGCATGATCGGTCATGTGTCTGGAACCGCAGCGATGGCTGTACCTTCCTGTTGTCCGAGGTGCGCTGGGCTGAGGCGATACTTACCCGCCACGAGGAATAATCGCGCGGGGCTCAACGGTCTGCGGAAATCCGCCTTGTCCCGCGCTATGCTGCGGTACCCCGGGATTCGAACGAGCCCCACCATGAATGCACTTGAACTCAAGGTCCCGCCGCCGGTCGTGGCGCTGGTATCGGCGTTGCTAATGTGGCTGATAAACCGCTGGTTGCCGCAGTGGTCGTGGCGATCGACGGCGCTCACGGCGCTGGGTGGCAGCGTGGCCCTCGCAGGGATCGCACTCATCGCTGCCGCAATGCTGACATTCCGGCGCAGCAAGACGACGGTCAATCCGCTGACGCCGGCCGAGTCTGCACTGGTGGTAAGCCATGGCGTGTTCGCCCGCACGCGCAATCCAATGTACGTCGGGCTCGCAATGATCCTGGCGGGCTGGGCCTGCTTTCTGGCAAATACCATTGCGTGGCTGGTACTGCCTTTGTTCGTAGCTTATATCACCCGTTTCCAGATAATTCCCGAAGAACGCATTCTGCTCGGCAAGTTCGGCGCACCCTTCGCGCAATACCTGGCGCGGGTGCGGCGCTGGATTTGAACCGCAGCTCAAGAAAAGGCCGGATATGCATGTACCCCTCACGATCAACGATTTCCTGGATCGCGCGGCTGCGGTCTATCCCGATCGCATCGCCATCATCGATGAGCCCGACCAGCCGGCGCCGCCGCTGCCGGATCTGACCTGGCGCGAGGTTGCGGACCTGCGCCGTCAGATGGGCGTTGCGATGGACAAGATGGGGCTGGCGATGGGTGCGCGCGTCGCGGTCGCGAGTCCTAACGCGGCGCGTTTCCTATTGCTGTACTACGGCGTCAGCGGCAACGGCCGCATCGTCGTGCCGATCAACTGGCGGCTGAAGCGCGACGAAGTCGAGTGGATCGTGCAGCACTCGGGCGCGGAAGTGCTTTTGTTAGATCCGGATGTGGCCGGGTCATTTGGCGACATCAAGGGGCCGCGCGTCATCGTCATGGGCGAGGATTTCGACCGCGCCTGGTTCGACCACAGCGGCCAGCCGCAGCGCTGCGATCCCGCCGAGACCGATGTGGTCACGATCGACTACACCTCCGGCACGACCTCGCGTCCCAAGGGCGTCGAGCAGACGCACCGCGCGCGCTGGACCAATTCGGCGATCTGGGGCTGGCAGATGGGAATCTCCGACCGCGACGTGTATCTCAGCGTCGTGCCGATGTTTCACTGCGACGGCTGGGGGATGCCGTATACGTTAGCCGGCGTCGGCGCCACGACCATCGTGCTGCGCAAGGTCGACGGCATGGAAATTTTGCAGCGCGTGCGCGAATACGGCGTCACGATCATCTGCGGGGCGCCCGCGGTTGCGGCAGCGATACTGGATGCGGCGGCCAAGTGGGACCGCAAGCGCGATGGCGACATTCCCGGCAAGGGCCGGCTGCGCATGATGGTCGCGGGCGCGCCGCCGCCGACCAGCCTCATCGAGCGCATGGAAACCGAGCTGGGCTGGGAGTTCGTGCAGCTCTATGGACTCACCGAGACCGCGCCGCTGCTGACCATCAACCGGCGCCGCGCCGAGTGGGATGAACTGTCGGCGAAGGAGCGCGCGCAGAAACTGGGCCGCGCCGGTGCGCCGGTGTTAGGCATCCGGATGCAGGTGAATGCGGAAGGCGAGCTGCTGGCGCGCGGCAATCATGTGCTGACAAATTACTTCAACAACACGGCCGCTACCGCCGATGCGATCCGCGATGGCTGGTTTCACACCGGCGATGGCGGGCACCTCGATCCGGACGGCTACTACCAGATCACCGATCGCAAGAAAGACGTCATCATTTCCGGCGGTGAGAACGTCAGCTCCATCGAAGTCGAGGATCGCCTGCTGAGTCACGCGGAGATCAAGGAAGCCGCCGTGATCGGCGTGCCGGACGACAAATGGGGCGAGACCGTCAAGGCGTTGGTGGTGCTGGCACCGGGCTCGAAGCTGACCGAGGCGGACGTGATTGCGCACTGCCGCTCGAAGCTGGCGCATTTCAAGTGCCCGACGTCGGTCGAGTTTCGCGACGTGCTCGAGCGCACCGCGACCGGCAAGCTGCAGAAATTCAAATTGCGCGAGCCATATTGGAAGGGGCGGGAGCGCAAGGTCAACTGAAACCGGACCGCCCAAAAAAACCGGCTCATTGCTGAGCCGGTCTTCGCGAAGCAATTTGTTCTGAGTGTGTTACGCGCGACGCCGGCGCCGGAGACCAAGGCCTGCGAGCCCGAGTCCGAGCAGTCCGAGCGTTGCTGGCTCAGGAACGGAATTGGCGACACGCTCTTTGATATAGCCACGAACGTAGGCTTGTCCGAGATTATCTGGAGCATCGTTCCAAGCCCAGCCTCTGCGAAAGTCATACGCGCCGTAGTCTTCTTCGCCCGAGTTGTTAGGCTCGCCACCCCACCAATTGGTATAGCTGAACGCCTCGCCGGTTACCCATTGGAAGCTGCCTTCGGATGCTGCATCCGTCAGGCCAATCCAGTAATGTGACCGATCCGCCGTGCTGCCCGACGACAATATCGATGCGACGATGAAAGCGTTCTCTTCAAGCGACGTCACCGTGACCAGATCCCACCCGTCACTCTGCGCGGCAGCCCGCGCCGCGGTCCAGGTGATGCCCTCGGCATTCACCAGCTCATATTCATTGCCGTTGCCCGACCAGATGACGCCTGCCTGGGCTACCAGTGGAACGAACGTTACTAACGCCAGGGCCGAAGCAATTTTCAATTTACGCATATGTTTAATCCTGTTGGAACTGCCGATACGCAAATAGGAGCAAACGCCGTGCCATAAGCGTAAAAACTCTTCTAATTCAATAGTCTAGGAAAACCAGGGGCAGGTCTTGGGCGCGGCCAGCGCCAATTGTGTAAAGGATTCCGACAAGGATGGAACGGTAGTTCGTTCAGCGAGATCTGGCCGCCTGGCATCCATTAGATGCGAACGTAGTGATCCACCAGCAGCGCCGCGAACAGCCACATCAGGTATTGCACAGAGAACTTGAACACCTTGAACGGCAGGCCCGCGCGCTCGGTGAACTTCAGTGCGATCGCGTAGTACAGGAAGATGCCGTTCAGGATCATCACTGAAACCAGGTAGATGAGTCCGCACATGCCCGTGAGCCACGGCATGACGGTGATCAGCACCAGCAGAATGGTGTAAAGAAGAATCTGCAGGCGCGTGTAGGGCACGCCGTGCGTCACCGGCAGCATCGGGATTTCCGCCTTCGCGTACTCGTCCTTGCGAGCGATCGCCAGCGCCCAGAAATGCGGCGGCGTCCACATGAAGATGATCAGGAACAGCAGCAATGCATTCGGATCGATGGAATTCGTGACTGCGGCCCAGCCTAACACCGGCGGCGCCGCACCGGCCGCGCCGCCGATGACGATGTTCTGCGAGGTGGCGCGCTTGAGCCACACGGTGTAGACGACGGCGTAACCGATCAGCGAAGCGAACGTCAGTACGGCGGTCAGCGGATTCACCAGCAGCCACAGCATCAGCATCGACGCGACACCTAACACGCCGGCGAAAGTGAGTGCCTGACTGTTGGTCATTGCGCCCTTCGGCAGCGGCCGATTGCGCGTGCGGGCCATCTGCTCGTCGATCTTCTGGTCGAGCACGTGGTTTATCGTCGCGGCGCAGGCGGCGGCGAGCCCGATGCCCAGATTGCCCCAGATCAAGGCGCCCAGCGGCGGCATGCCCGGGACCGCCAGCAGCGTGCCGACGATCGAGGTGAATACGATCAACAGCACGACCTTGGGCTTGGTCAGCTCCAGGTAACTGCGCCAGGATGCGCTGGCGGCGGGCAACGTGGCTTCCATGTCAGGCGGCTCGCCGCAATTGCCAGTTCAGGTTCAGCATGGCTAACAAAAGTACCGCGGCGCCGCCGTTGTGGCCGGCGGCGAGCGTCAGTGGAAATGCCTGCAGCACCATGAACACGCCGATCAGGATCTGGAGTATCAAAGCTGCGATGGCCAGTTGCGCACCGAGGCGCACGCCGCCGGCCCGTCCGCCGGCCGCGAGCGCCGCCTGCAGGGCGAGCCAGGCGGCCCAGAGAACTGCCAACGTTGCCAGCACGGCGCCGATACGATGGGTAAAGTGAATGGCAACGCGCGCAGGGTGCTCGAGAACGCCGCCGGTGTAATCAATGTCGAGCCCGCGCCACAGGACGAATGCATCAGCCCAGTCCATGCCTGCGGGCCACCAGGCGTTCTGGCAGGTTGGCAGGTCCGGGCAGGCGGTGGCCGCGTAATTGCTGCTGGTCCAGCCGCCCAGCATGATCTGGATTCCGAGCATGACGGTCGCGAGCACTGCGGCGCGCTGTGCCGCGAGGTGCAGCGGCACCGCGACCGTAACGGACTGCCTGCCAGGGTCGCGAAGATTCATCCACAGCCAGAACAGCAACGAGAGCGTGCTCAGTCCGCCGATCAGGTGCAGCATCACAACGAGCGGTTTCACCAGCCACCAGACCGTGAACGCACCTAACAAACCCTGCAAGACGACAGTTGCCAGCAGCGCGAGTGCAAACCGCACACTGACCGGGCGTTGGCCGCGATAGACGATCGCGATGGCGGCGATCAGCACGATGATGAAACCGAGCGTGGCGGCGGCGTAGCGATGAATCATTTCACGCCAGGCTTTGCCGGAATCGAGCTCCCAGCCCGGGAAACGCGCCTCGGCACCACCTTCGTTAGCAAGCGCGCCGGCCGGCGTGACGTGGCCGTAGCAGCCCGGCCAGTCCGGGCAACCCAGGCCGGCATCCGTGAGGCGCACGTAGGCGCCTAACACAACGACGCCGAGGCAGAGCAGCATGCCCAGCAGGACGAGACGGCGCAACAGGGTGTGAATATTCATCAGCCGATATGGGAAAGTTTCAGGAGTTTCTTCAGGTCATCGAGCATGCCGCGGGTCGGCTTCTGGCCGTCGTGCTGCATCATCAGGTTGCCGAGCGGGTCCACTATATAAAGAGTGTAGTTGGCGCTGCCTGCGGCACGTGCCGGAAATACCGCGAGCAGCGGCTGTGCTTCGGGACCTGACGCATCGATTACCTCGAGTCCCGGGTGTTCGCGCGTGTAGAAATCCCGGTTGCAGCAATTACCTGCGGCGAGGAATACCCGTTTGACACGCGTGGCTTCGTTAGCCAGCGACAGCCGCGTCTGGCGCATGGAGTACAGCGCCATCTGGCAATCGGCCGGGCAGGCACCATCGCCAATATAGACCAGGGTCCATTGATCGTGCAGCGTGCCGGCGGGCGCAGGCTCACCGCTGGCAAGGCGCAGTGCAGCGGTAGGCAGCGGCCGCGCCGGCGTAATCAATTCGCCGTGATTGGTCATGCCCTGCGGTCGCCATCCGCCGGCGTAGTAAAGCCAGAACGAAAGCGCCAGCGGCCCGAAGAACAGCGACGCCAGGCCCAGGAATTGCCACTGACCGCGATTCATGAGCGCGGCTCACGGGTCTTGAAATTCAGGCCGACGTAAAGCACCAGCAACAGCACCGCAAACCCCCACCACTGAATGGCATAGCTCTTATGTTTGTCTGGTTCCAGTCCGGGTGGCCGCCATTTTCGCAGGTAACCGTCAGGTTCGCCCGGGTCGAGCAGTACCATGCCATCCAGCAGTGGCGCGCCGTAGGCGGCCTGTAAATCGGCCGTGACCGGAAAACTCGTCAGCCGGGGCCAGGAGCCGGTCGTGGCGGGCGGGGCGCGACCGCTGTCCAGGCCACCGCTCGGGAGGCGATCGATGCGGCCGAGGACCTGGCGCTCGTCGCTCGCGACTGGAATCGCTGGCAGCCGGTCGCGATAGCCATCAAAGGGAATCCAGCCCCGGTCGACGGGGATTGCGCTGCCATCGACGAGCCGCAGTATCGTCAGGACCTCAAAGCCCGGCCGGCCCTCGAAGCTGCGATTGTCTAACAGGAATTGCTGCCCGCCGTCATAGGCGCCGCGCAAGGAAACGCGCGTATAGCGTTCCAGCGGCGCAAGGCCCGGCCCGGATACCGGCACGGCAGCACCACTGCCGCGCGCGAAGGCATCCCACTCTGCCTGTCGGTCGACGCCGCGGTTCCATTGCCAGCGGCCCAGCGAGAGAAACAGTGCCAGCAGTGCCACTGTTGCCAGTGTCATCAGGGGGCCGGGCGCAAACGTCCGCGCCGATTTCTTTTCTGTTGCATCCATGCGAGTCGTCCGGGGGCGCGCATTTTGCGGATTTGGCCCGGAAAAGTCGAGGAATGCCCGGGCGTGCCAAGTCGCTATAATGAAACGATGGATGCGTTCAAAGTAGTCGTAATTTGTGTACTGGCCGCCGTGGTTTTCAGCCTTGGCAGCGCCCTGTTTCACCTGGTCAATGACAAAGGCGATTCCAAGAAGATGGTGCACGCCCTGACGCTGCGCATCGGGCTGTCAATTGCGCTTTTCATCCTGATCATGATTGGCTGGAAGCTGGGCCTGGTGACACCGCACGGTGTGCAACCCCAGTCCTGACGCGCCCGACAACAAGATCATGTGGTACGTGATCCCGCACATGACGTTCGTGGTATCGGCGCTGTTGTTAGGACTGCTGGACAGTATCGCGTTCGCGTCACACCGCGAGCATTGATCTTCGTGCTGCTGCGGCGCAGCGACAGCAGGTGTTTCCGATTGCCGACAATGGGCAACTAAGTGCTTGCAGCCTTGACTGCGCAGGCGGACGCTTCGGCTGAGGGCCTCCGCTTCCCCGAGTCGAGAAGCTACATCACTCCTCGTTGACCCAGGGGATTCGGAGGTTCCTCCGGTTTCAGATCCAGTAGACGAACACGAACAGTCCCAACCAGACCACGTCGACGAAGTGCCAGTACCAGGCAACGGCCTCAAATGCGAAGTGGCGCTGCGGTGTGAAGTGGCCGTTAATGGTGCGCAGCCAAATGCACAGCAGCATGATCGCGCCCAGCGTGACGTGGAAGCCGTGGAAGCCGGTCAGCATGAAGAAGGTCGAACCATAGACGCCGGTCGACAGCTGCAGCCCGAGCTCCGAGTACGCGTGACCATATTCCAGCGCCTGCAGGCCGACGAACAGGAAACCTAACGCGAAGGTCAGGAACAGGAAAATATTGAGAATCGCGCGGTTGCCGGACTTGAGCGCATGATGCGCCACGGTGACCGTCAGACCGGACGTTAGCAAAATCAGCGTGTTGAGTGCCGGCAGGCCAAATGCCGGGATGATTTCAAAGCTGCCATCGGCGCGCGGGCCGAGTTTCGACGGACCGTTGGTCGGCCAGGCATTTTCAAAACCGGGCCAATTGACGATCGGGTTGAATACCTTGACGCCTTCGCCGCCCAGCCAGGGCACCGACAACTGCCGCGCATAGAACAACGCGCCGAAAAACGCGGCGAAGAACATCACCTCGGAGAAGATGAACCACATCATGCCCATGCGGAACGACCTGTCGACCTGCAGGTTGAAGATGCCCTTCTGGTTTTCACCGATGACGACGCCGAACCAGCCGACAAACATGTAGGCGAGCATCGCCAGACCGATAAACAACACCCAGGACGGGAACCAGCCGTTGAGCATGCCTGCGGCACCACCCAGCAGTACGAACAGCGACACCGAACCGATGATCGGCCACGGGCTGTTATGCGGGATGTAGTACTTGGCGGGATCGTGTGCGTGGGCTTGTGCCATGACGGATTACCTTAGCGAATCGTAGAAGACATAGGACAGCACGATGCGGTCCACATACGGAGGAATGGCGCGATCAACGATGAAACGCACCGGCATGCGGCGTTGTTCATCACGCTTGAAGGATTGCGGCGTGAAACAGAAACACTCGGTCTTGCGGAACCAGGCCGCGGCCTTGCCGGGTGAGATGTTAGGCACGGCTTGTGCGACCGTGTCCTGGCCGGTCAGGTTGTGCGCAATGAACTCGGTGGAATAGAGCTTGCCCGGATGTACCTGCATGCTGGCGACCACCGGCCGGAATTCCCATTTGCCGACCGACGGCAGCTCGGCCATGAAATCCACCGTCACGGTGCGCGCATCATCCGGATTTTCGGCGACGCGCGCCGCGACCTGCAGGTTTTTCTGGTTGCCAAAGCCCGTGACATCGCAAATGACGTCGTACAGCGGAATCAGCGCAAAGCCGAAGGCGAAACTCGCGCAGGCGATCGCCAGCAGCTTGACGGTCAGCTGGCGGTTGGCCTGGTGCAGTTTGTCCCGGGCTTCGGTCACTGGCCGCGCAACCCCAGCACGGTGCTGGCGATGAACGCGACATAGATCGCCAGCGCCACCGCACCTAACAACAGTGAGTTACGACGCACGCGGCGCGAGCGATCGCTAGCTTCGTCAGTCATCGCGCTAGTGCTCCGCGCCGCGCGCAATCAGCGTCGGCGACGGTGGCTCGGTCCAGCTGTGATACGGAGCAGGCGTGGGCAATTCCCACTCGAGGCCATGCGCGCCTTCCCAGGGACGGGCCGGAGCCTTCGCGCCTGAGCGCACGGCTTTCACAACGACATACACGAACAGCAGCTGTGAGAAACCGAAGATGAAAGCGCCAATGGACGACACCATGTTCCAGTCCGAGAATTGCACGGAGTAATCAGGAATGCGGCGTGGCATGCCCGCGAGCCCGAGGAAGTGCTGCGGGAAGAACAGCACGTTGACGCCGATGGTCGACAGCCAGAAGTGCCACTTGCCGAGCGTCTCGTCGTACATGCGGCCGGTCCACTTCGGCAACCAGTAGTACACAGCGGCCATGATGGTGAAAATGGAGCCGGGTACCAGCACGTAGTGGAAGTGCGCGACCACGAAGTAGGTGTCGTGGTACTGGAAGTCGGCCGGCGCGATCGCGAGCATCAGCCCCGAGAAGCCACCCAGGGTAAACAGGAACAGGAATGCCAGCGCGAACAGCATCGGCGTTTCGAAAGTCAGGGAGCCGCGCCACATGGTCGCGCACCAGTTGAAGACCTTAACGCCGGTCGGGATTGCGATCAGCATGGTCGAGAGCATGAAGAACATCTGGCCAGCCAGCGGCATGCCCACGGTGAACATGTGGTGCGCCCAGACGATGAACGACAGGAACGCGATCGAGGCCGATGCGTAGACCATCGATTCGTAGCCGAACAGCGGCTTGCGCGAGAACGTCGGGATGATCTCCGACACGATGCCGAAGGCCGGCAGGATCAGGATGTAGACCTCGGGGTGCCCGAAGAACCAGAAGATGTGCTGGAACATCACCGGGTCGCCGCCACCCGCGGCCGAGAAGAAGCTGGTACCGAAGAAGTGATCCGTCAGCAGCATGGTCACGGCGCCAGCTAACACCGGCATCACCGCGATCAGCAGGTAGGCCGTGATCAGCCAGGTCCAGACGAACAGCGGCATGTTAAGCAGGCCGACGCCCGGCGCGCGCATGTTCATGATGGTGACGATGACGTTGATGGCGCCGAGGATCGACGACGCACCCATCATGTGGATTGCGAAGATCGCCAGCGGCAGGCTGTCGCCGCCCTGCAGCACCAGGGGCGGATACAGCGTCCAGCCGCCGGCCGGGCCGCCGCCCGGCACGAACAGCGACGCGATCAGCAGCAAGAACGCGAACGGCAGGATCCAGAAGCTGAAATTGTTCAGACGCGGCAGCGCCATGTCGGGCGCGCCGACCTGCATCGGGATCAGCCAGTTGGCGAGGCCGGTCCAGGCCGGCATCACCGCGCCGAAAATCATCAGCAGCGCGTGCACCGTGGTCATCTGATTGAAGAACGCCGGATCGACGAATTGCAGTCCCGGCTGGAACAGTTCGAGGCGAATGACCAAAGCCATCGAGCCGCCGAGAAAAAATAAGACGCACGCAAACACCAGGTACATCGTGCCGATGTCCTTGTGGTTGGTGGCGTAAACCCAGCGCTTCCAGCCATACGGCTTGTGGTCATGGTCGTCGTGGGCAGCGGCTGCGTCGTGCTCGTGGTGAGACATTTGTTAGCTTCCTGGAGACTTGATAGCTGGAAAAAATCAGCCGCGCGCGACTGGGGCGGCAACAGATGCGGTGGCGGGCGCGTTCGGGTCTGCAGCGGGAGCCGCTGGTTCAGGCTCGGCAGCCGGCGGCGCCAGCGCAACCTTGCGCTCCGCGGCCCAGGCCTTGTACTCGTCCATGCTGACCGCGCGCACGACGATCGGCATGAAACCATGGTCGCGGCCGCAGAGTTCCACACACTGGCCGCGATAGGTGCCCGGCTTGTCGGTGTCGACCTTGAACCACATTTCGTTGACGAAGCCCGGTATCGCATCCTTCTTCATGCCAAAGGCGGGGATCCACCAGGCATGAATCACGTCCTGCGCTGTTAGCAACAGGCGCACCTTGGTGCCGGTCGGAACCACGACTTCATTATCGACATCGAGCAGATAATTTTTCACGCCGCTCGGATCGATGCCGGACTGCAGCTGGCGCGCCTCGTTGCTCTGCGGGCTCAACGTCGAGAAGAAACTGAAACCTTCGTCGAGATATTCGTACTGCCACTTCCACTGGTAACCCGTGACCTTCAGCGTCATTTGCGTGCCACGGGTATCTTCGATATCGATGAGCACGCGCGCGGCCGGAATTGCCATCGCGATCAGGATGATCGTCGGCGCCGCGGTCCAGAGGATTTCCGCCTTGGTGCTATGCACCATCTTGGTATCGGCCTTGGCGCCATTGGAGCGGCGGAATTTCACCAGCGCAATCACCATCACGCCATAAACGATCAATGCAATCACCGCGCATACCCAGAAGACCATCATGTGCAGGTCGTAGATCTTTTTCGAAAGATCGGTGACGCCCTCGGTCATGTTGAGCAAATGCCAGCCGGAGTCGGCCACAAACGGTCGCGCGAAATTGAGCATCGTGATGTGTTCCTAGTCTATAAGGAGCAATGGGGGCGATTCATTGATGCGCCCGATCAGTCGGGCGAGTCGTTGCGCCAGCCCGCGCCGCTCCTGCTCGTTCAAAAAATTGCCGATTTCACAACTGCGGCCGTGCGACTCGATGACGAGGCGGCTGGCGGCGAGCGGCGAAAATCCAGCGCGCATTTTAACCTGTGCCCAGTGTCGCGGAAATACCAATCGCGACCGCAACTTACGCCCGCTATCCTCGACTGCGACTTCAGTCTCGGCAATGACGATGTCCTGGCGCTGGAAGCGGCGCTGCAGACTGAGCCATAAGGCAAATCCTAGGCCGGCGAGCTCCAGACCCGCGAACGGCAAAATCGGCCAAAAACCCTGGGCCGCGAAAAACGCGGCCACCACCAGTGTCGTACCCGCGATGCTGCCAAAGAACCAGGCCGCCGATCGTGGCGTCAGCGAACAGTTCGGACGGATCGAGATGGTCAGTGCGGTTTCCGGCATGCCGAGGCCGATGCTAGTGCGGACAAAAAAATGAATCAAGTCAGAGATTTACGCTGGTAACCGGCCGCCGATGGCGAGCGGCGGCTGGCCAAGCTTGCGCGTCAGGAACTCGATCTGGGCGGGCCGATCGCCGTGATCGCCCGACAGCTCATTGGCGATCCAGCCCGCCAGCGGCAGGCCGCTGTCCTGGATCGCGTTCGCCGTGAGTTGGGCGTGGTTGAGGCACCCCAGCCGCAGACCGACCACCAGTATCACCGGCGCCGCGAGCTCGCGCGCGAAGTCCGCCAGGGTTTGCTGGTCGTCCAGCGGCGTCAGCCAGCCGCCGGCGCCTTCGACCAACGCAAGCTCCGCCTGCAGAGCGGTCGCGCGCACCGAATTCGCCAGCGCGCATGCATCGATCGCAACGCCCGCGGAGCGCGCGGCCAGGTGTGGCGAAGTCGGCAATGGCAGGCACACCGGATTGATGTCCTCGTAGGGCAGTGCCAGCGAGCTCGCAGCCTGCAACGCGAGCGCGTCGTCGTTGCGCCAGCCCTGCGCGGTGCGTACCGCGCC
>DAIQQI010000457.1:0-2000 GCA_036786925.1 Steroidobacteraceae bacterium | reverse complement strand
ACCGAGAAGATCTTCAGGATATTGTTCTGGTCGATGTTGATCATCCCGAGCGTGGCGTCGAGGATGAACTGCATCTTGTTAGACAGGAAGGCCGCGTGGTCGCTCATCTGGCCGACGTCGCGATTCAGCGTGCGCAGCCGCTGCTGCACTTCAGTGGTGATTGCCGGGCGCGCCTGTTGCTGCGCAAAAACCAGCAAGCGTGCGAGGCTTGCGAGAGCTTCACGGGTCTTCGACACCAGGTCACCGCACTGGCCGATGCGTTCCAGTACTTCGCGGAAATCGCGCGCGCCACCGCCGCGGCGCGTGTGCGCGGCAAACACCTCGGCCGAGATGCTGTCGAGATCCGCGCCGACACGCTCCAGCGCATCGGCAATCCGGTTGACTATCGACTCTAACAAGCCGACCAGGATGGTCGCGCCGCTCTGGCAAACCTCCGGATGGCGCTCCGCGTAGGCGACGAAGCGCCGGACCGGCAGGGGGTCCACATAGCGATTGGTGACCAGGCGGTTGCCGGACAGGATGAAGGTGATTTGCGCGTTTTCCGGCAGCTCGGTGTCGAGCTTGGTGATGACCGTCGCGGTCATGTAGAGCGCGCCGTCTTCCTCGTACAGACGGTTCGAGGTTTCGATTTCGCGCATTTCCTCGCGGGTCGGCACGTCGATCGCGAGAAATTCCTCGACGCGTTTTTCCTCGCCGACCGAAGGTTCAAGCAGGTCGAGCCACAGGGATTCCTGTGGCAGCGGTTCTTGCTCGGGAATCTCGCGGCGCTCCAGCCCGCGGGGCTGCGGGATGAATGCGCTGAGCATACGGTCCGCCGCCTAGCGGCGCTTCTCGGCCGCGGCCAGCGAGTTCAGCAGGGCCAGCAGATTGCTGTGACCGCCGGCCATGCCGACGTCGGTGACGTACTTGCCGTTGACGATCATCAGCGGCACGCCTTCAACCTGGTAGTTGCGTGTCAGCTGCGCGGCGCGCTGCAGCGCTGTCGCGACACCGAACGAGTCATACGCTTTCCTGAAATCCGCCTCGCTGATGCCGTTTTCCTTGGCGAACGCGGACTGGACCTTGTAGGTCGATTCTTCGTCGTTGGCCACCAGCGAGTTACCGCCGCGATGGATGGCGTCGAATATCTTGGAATGCAGGTCATTCTCACGACCCAGCGACTGGATCGTATAGAACAACTTGGCATGGGCCTTGTGTACCGCGCCCCACATCACCGGCACGCGTACAAACTCGACATAGGCCGGCTTGTTCTTTTTCCAGGATTCCAGGAACGGGTCCAGCGAATAGCAGTGGCCGCAGCCGTACCAGAACTCTTCAACGATTTCGACTTTGCCGGAGGTGACACTGGTGGGCTGCGCCGGCACGAGCGGTTTGTAGTTCACACCCGGCTTCCACTGGCCCGCGGGCAATTTGTCCTGGGCGGGAAGGTCGGACAAGCGCTCGAGCGCGGTCTCCGACTTCGTCGGCGCGTCTTCGCCGCTGACGGCGGCTGCGACTGGCGCAGGCTCCGCAGCCGCGGGCGCTGCCGCCGGTGCGGGTGCGGGAGCTTCGGCGGCCGGCGCCGCGCCCGCAGACGATTCCGGGGCCGGGTTTTGCGTGCACGCGGCCAGCAATCCCGTAGCTAACAAACCGGTCAGGAAACGCGAGTTCATGCAGTGCTCCGAAGCGCGTTAGCGCATGCCCTGGATATAGGAGGCAAGGTTGCGGATGTCCTCGGCCGTCAGGCGCGAGGTAATGTCGAGCATCATCCGGCCGTTGCGCGATTGCTGGACTTTGCCCTCGGCATCGCGATAGCGATTCTGCGCGGCATAGTCATTGAGTTGCTTTACGGTATAAACCGAGTGCTGCGCGCGTACCGCAGGAAAGCCAGCGCCCGGATTGCCGCGGCCCACGGGACCGTGGCAGGCCTGGCAGGCAGGGATCGCGCGCTTGGCATCGCCGGCGCGATAGAGTTTTTCGCCGGCCTGCCAGTAGCTGGGGTCGGCTTCGAGTCCGGTCGG
>DAIQQI010000180.1:0-6634 GCA_036786925.1 Steroidobacteraceae bacterium | reverse complement strand
GATGACCAGCGTGTCGCCGAGATACTTGAGACGCAAGCCGGTGTAGTCAGGGCAGTCCGGCGAAAACACGCCGCCGTAATTCATCATGGCGTCCTGGTCCATCGCCTGCGCGGCGGAGGGCGCCCCCACCGTAGCGACGCCAGACAGCGTGAGCAACATCCAGGATCGAAATTTTTGAACGGACATGTGACCCCCGTCATGTAAGACGCATATTCTGGTCAGACGTCAGGGCTGCGCCGAATCCAGTGTGAAACCAGCCCAGTAAAACGGGTGCTCATAGGGTCGCCGCCCATCCACAACCAAGCGTCGCAGATCGAGTTGTGCGAGGCGTAGGGCGCGCGCGTCGTTGCCGGGGGACTCGGCCAGGCGTCGATAGAAATTCTTCATCAACATCGCGGTACTGCGATCTTCGACGCGCCACAGACTTGCGACGACGCGCTCGACGCCGCGCTTCTGGACCAGCGAGCTCAGCCCTTCTATTTCGCGGCCGTCTCCGGTGACCGCGCCACCTAACGCGGTCTGGCAGGCTGACAGCGTGATCAACTGAACACCCGAAAAATCGATCGATGCCAGGCGATCGAGCGTCATGCGCTCGCCGCTCCCGGTCAGCAGATAGGATCGCAGCGCGTTTCCAGGCCGCAGCGAAAAATGCGTGCTGATATGCAACACGGAAAAATCCCGCGGACCGGCCAACAATGTGTCGAACTGTTGTTGCGTGAAACTGGCATCGGCAAATCCGGCGCCCTGGATCGCGCCCTGGCCAGTCATGGCGCCTGCGGCGACGCCAGAACTAACACAATCAGCGTGCTCGCCGCTGAGCCCGGCGATCGGTCCGCGCACAATGCCGCACAATTCCTCGGCGACCGCGGGCAGCGCGGCAAATCCGGCGATGGCCTGCGTAACGCCAAGTCCACGCACCGACAACGGCTTGTCCCGCCTTGGCGCTCTAAGGTCTGCAGCTGCTACGTCCGAGTACAACTGCAGTTCGAAATTGTCGGCGGCAAAACGGATGCCGTCATGCAGCAACGCGAACGGCACGTAGCGCAACGCGCCATCCGGCCACAAGACGATGCGCCGCGCACCAGCGGCCCTGGCTGCTTGCGCGACTGGCCGCAGCAGGAGGTCATAAAGGTCCTGGCTGCGAGTAAGGACATAGCGCTTCGCCGCCACATCGTCTAACAACTGACCGATATCGCGGCGCAGGTCTGAGCTGTTGATGTTTTGACGATGCTCAATCTGTCGTTCCGGGGTTGCAATCAGGATTCGCAACTGATCGTCGGTGAGCACAAAGATGGCAAGCGCTGTACCGCGCCCAAACTGTCGCAGATCCCGATCCAGGCGCGCCGCGCGCACCGTCCGCTCGCGGCTGCCGCGCGGCACGGCCGCGGATGTATCGACCCGCAGAAATGCGTCGAGCCGCTCGGCGCGCTGCGCTTCGACATTGCGCTGCTGCGTCAGGAACGCCTCGAGGCGTACACGCTCGGCTGCCGAGATGCGGTCCAACCGCCGCAGTCGCGTTAGCTCGGCCATCTCCGATCCCAGTGCATCATCACCAGTCAACAGCGATTGATAGCGCTGCACCAACGCCTGCTCTTCCGCGCTGCGGCTGAGGCCGGTACCCGCGGTTGTTGTGCGGTCGCTGCCACGCAGGAACTCAGCCAGCTCCTCGGATTTCATCAGATCCAGGACTTCCAGCGCCTCATCGAGCCGGCCCTGATCCATCAGCCAATTGGCCAGCGTGCGATATACCGAGACTTTGTCGCGCAGGAACACGGAATCAAGCCGGGCGTCTTCGCTCCGCAGCGAACGACGCAGGACCTGCAGTTCATCGACCGCCTGCTTCGCGAAAAATATGGCCAGCGCGGGTTGGTCCGTTGCGTGCAACGAGCGCGCCACCTGAAAATTCGCACGCCAGCGACTGTCAGGCGCCGCGAGCGTTTGCGCGGCAGCGAGCGATTCGAGCGCCAGCCGGCGCATCGCCCCGGCATCGCCCTGCTGCGACGCGCGTTCGCTGAGATTCTGCAACACCGCCTGGCGGATCTCCGGATCGGCATAGCGCGCGTCTGTCAGCCTCGCAGCAACGACATCGCAGGCTGGTGCACCGGACACCGCCAACAGCAGATCCAGCGTGCAGAGCTCATTCAATGCCCGCAGCGTCTGCGGATGCGTCGCGGTCAATTTTGTCTGATAGATCTGCACTGCATCCTGCAGGTAGCCACGAGCCTTGGTGGCATCCTGGGATCGATCAGCCGCCGACAACAACAGCAGTACAGCGGCGCGTTCGGTCGACAGGGTCGGATCGCCGCGGCTCAGATTTTCGGCAGCGACAATTTCGCGCAGCGCGGCTTCCTGATCGCCAATCTGCAGCAACAGTTGGGCGTAGCCCCGATGATGGCGCACCACGAAGGTCCGTTGCAGCGTCGCCGTATTCTTTTCAATGATGGTTGCTGACCGTTGGTACAAGCGCAGTGCCTGAGCCAGATCCCCCAGGGTCCGCTCAGCCTGTGCGAGGTTGTAAATCACCGGCACCAGATTGGGCGCGTCTTGGCCGAGTTCGCGTTCACCGCGGGTGAGCGCCTGCCCTGCAAAAAGCGCTGCCTGTTGCGGCTCGCCACGTTCGTTGAGCAAGGCACTTAGTTGCGTATAGGCCGTCAGCGCACTGCGCTGCAAGGGCCCTTCCTGCGATTGAGACCAACGCACAGCTTCGCGCATCGCGGCTTCGGCCTCGGCAAATTCGTTGAGTCGCTGCTGCGCCTGACCTAACATCAAATAGGCCGTGACCGGTTGATCCGGCCCGCCTTTTGCGCGCAGTGCCAGTTCGATGGCCACCTGCTCGCGCGCGTGATCACGCGCTGCCGCAAAATCCTCGCTGACGAGAGCTATGTTCGCCAGCAGATTCCTGAGTGCCGCAGCCGCTTCGCTGATCGACTCGCCGTTGGCTCGCAGGATCCTGTAGCCGCGTTCGGCAAGCGCGTTGGCCTCTGCGAAGCGCCGTTGTGACAGGCGCACCTGCGCGAGACCCACCAGCACCTTCTGCAGTTCTATCTGCCTGGGTCCCGGCACCTTTTCGCGAATGACAAGCGCGCGAGACCAGGCGTCCGCGGCTTCGGACAGCTGTCCACGCCGGAAGCTCATCCACGCGGTGGCAACGTGAAGTTCGGCCACTTCCGGACTGAAAGCGCCCAGCTGGCGCTCCAGGATCGGCCGCGCAAATTGCAGCAACCGGTCCGCGGCGTCGAACTGATTCAGGTACGCAATCAAAGGCGTCGCCATGGCCTGCGTCCAGCGCGCGGCTTCCAGCGACCGAGGGCCCTTTTCGCGCACCACGCGACCATAGGTGCCGCAGAGCAGGTCAAACGCGGCGAAGGGATCGTTGTCGCCCAGGGTCAGGATCCGCTGCTGCAATTGCGCAATCGGTGTGCGCTCGTCCATCGCGGGCTTGCGGCCCTGACAAGCTGCCGTGACGTCCTGAGCCAGCGCGGGTCCGGCGCCCAGCAGGCACAGCACCCACGCGAGCTGCCTCAAGGCGGACCTCCAACATACTCGACCCGCAGGGCCTGATCCTGCGGAGCGGTCAAGTGCAGCTTCTCGAGCAAACCGCGTTGCTCAGCCGTTGGCGCGGCAGGCCAATCCGCGTCCACGCCATAGCGACCTAACATCTCGTAGCCACGGCCTTCGATTCCCACCGCCTCCAATTCTGCGAGCAACATCTTTTGTGCGTCGGCGGGCGATGCAACTTCAATGCGCATTATTCCATCGCTGGCACCGCGCACAACCTGGGTGTCGACGTCGGGGCTCCAGATCCGCAGTACGCCGAATGCCGCCACGGCAAGCCCGGCAGCCAGTGCCAGCCAGGGCGATGCCTGGCGAATCAGGCCGCGGGGCGGAAGCAAATGCTCGCGGCGCGCGAGCCCTAACAATCGTTCCTCGCGCGACCTGCTGGCCGCGGGTTGATCGAGATGGACCGCGACCGTCGCGTATTGCCGCAGGGCGGTACGCAGATGCGAGCCTTCCAGGGCGGCGCGGCTGGCGCCGACATCACGCCCGGCCAGGCCCGCTTGCCACTGTTCGTCATCGTCCATGGTCACGCTGAGACTCCGGGTGACACCTCGGGTGACGCATTATCTTTTTGAAAAACCAGGGCATACCAATCCGCAAGATAGAAACGTGCGCGTTTGCGACATTGACTGATGTATTCCCGCGTCGCGCCGGGGCTACGTTCAAGCAACTCGGCAATCTGTTGCGTATCCAGGCCGTCTTCCGCAATCCACGCGATTACTGCGGCGTGTTGCGGACACTCGGCGGAAAATTTCTGCCAACAACGCTCGAAGCAGGCGGCGGATTCGGCGAACCGCGCTTCGCCATCGGGTGTCGAAGCGAACGCTGAGGCCTGCATGGCCATGTGCCGATTCATCTCCGCGTCAATCGTTTGCGGGTCGAAGGTAAATTCGCGTGCCGGCGCGCGCAACCGGTCGAGCATCGTGTGTCGCAGAATCGCGCGTATCCACGGCAGCAACTCCGAATCGCCGTGAAACGTGGCGCAGCGGCGCCAGACTTTGATGAAAGTCTCGTGCACGATCTCCTGCGCGAGATCGCTGTTGCGCACCATGCGCCGGCATTCGCCATGCAGCTGCGCGAAATAGCTGCGGTCAAGCACGCGCAATGCGCCCGCGATCGACGCACCGCCTTCGCGGCAGGCTGCCATGAATTCGTTTTTATCCAAGCTGCCAAGCGTAACGCAACACGTTGAACATGTCGTTAGGACGCGCGACGGGGCAAATCGTCAGCCGCGAGCGCTGCAATCGCCTGACATTTTGTGACAGCCTGCGTCTCTACCCCAGCATGGGGGCACTCGGCGAAACTTTGAGCTTCCTCTGGCTGTCGTCCTGGAGCAGCCTGAGCCGCACCGGCACCTTCGGTGCCATGAGCGCGGGCCTTGCACTCTACGGCGACGTGGTCAGCCCGGCGCGCAATGCAATCTCAAAGTGGACCTTGGCGGCGCTCGCCCTGGCGGCGGCTGCGATCGTCGCCCTGTCCTGGCTTGTGCGCCAGCACCGGCCACTGGTTGACATCGCGCCCACGGGCAAACGCGTGCTCACGCCCAGGACCTTGTCCTCGCGCATCGATGCCGTGCGCGATCTGGCAATTTTCTCGCTGATAGCCGCTATATTGCTGGGTGCAACCTGGGCCGGTGAGAAGCTGGTGGCGGGTGGCGGAGACGCCGGCAGCGACGATAGCACCAGCTTTTTCGCCACGCTGATGCCGGAACTGCGCGGCCTGCGGGCCGACGTGCGCGCCGTTCGCGAGGAGCTGTCGAACGTCAAACGCGAAACCAGTGCGGACCCGCGCAAGGAACTGGCTAATCTGGGCGTCGCCTGGACCGGGGACGCGATGCTCGAAGCCGTGCGGACCGGCGACCTGCGCGTTCTCGAGTTGTTTCTGGCCGGCAAGATGAACCTCTATAACGCCAGCTCGCAGGGGCGGCCGCTTCCAGTCATGCTGGCGCTGAATGACGGCAATGCCCCCGACGTGCTGCAACGCCTGCTCGACAATGGTCTGGATATCAATCACGTGTACCAGATGCATGGCGGTCTGGGCCCGGTCCGGACCACTTTGTTAGGCCGTGCCATCGAGCGCGGCAATGATCCGCTGGCCCTCGCGCTGCTCGAGCAGGACGCGAAAGCCGACACACCGATCCAGACCTTTGGCGCCATGGGCATCACCAAGAACACATTCCCGCTGGCGAGCGCCATTCAGTGGCAGCGCCTGGATGTTGCTGCAACGTTACTCGAGCATGGCGCCGATCCCGCCCAGGGAGACTACCTGGCATATCGTGAAGCCAAAGCGCTCGGTACCCGGGTCCGCAGCAGCGCCGATCGGGAAAAACTCGATCGGTTGCTGACAAGACTGGCGCCAAACGGCGCCGCCGGCGCGCAGATCCGCGATCAACTGCGCCTGCAGGAAGTCAACGCCGAACTCAATCAGGTCGCACTCGCGAGTCTGCGCGAAATGAGCGGCTCCAGCCGCCGGCGCGCGCTCGATCAGCGCTACAACGAATTGCAGCGCGAACGCGCCGCGCTGCAGGGCAGGCTGAGTCAATGAGCAGGATTGTCAGCTAACACCCGGCCGTCGCCGGCTCACGATTTCTTGGTCATGCGGGTAACAAAAACTGTCGGGCGAGCCGGTGCGCATCATTGCACGTACCGCCGACGCCACAATCATTCGGCAGTCCGGCGCGATTTTCCGAGTCCCTGCCATGCCAGGTACAAAGCGCCGGCCAGCGACAGATAGACCCCAAAGCCGATAGAGATCGCCTTGCGCATTTCGGCGGCCGCTTGATCCGCCGCCTGCTGCGCCATTTGCTGATATTCGGCGCCGCCGAACCCGGCGAGCGCTTCCTGTCCGGCCGACATTTGCGATGAGATCTTGCCATAAGCGATGACCGCGACTAACAACATCAGCGCCAGAGGCGCCGCCATGCCAAATGCGGCGCGGCGGTCCTTCCACACATGCGGCAGCAGCACGGCAAGAATTGCCAGGAAACACAGAAATCCATAGAAACCGGCACTGCCGCCACCGCCCAGGGTTGCAAGCGACTCGATGCCCTGGGCATTCAGCAGCTTGAGACCCTGAT
>DAIQQI010000456.1:0-2012 GCA_036786925.1 Steroidobacteraceae bacterium | reverse complement strand
ACCCCGTTCACTTCGCCGCCGAGTGCGTGCAGCACGACGGGCTGTGCACGATCGCCCGGGACAACTTCGTGTTCCTCGACGACGGAAACGAGCTCGCTGCGGTCGATCTCCTGCAGATGAAATGCGGGCGCGTCGTCATCATTCCCGACAGCGCGGACAAGGGGCGTGCGTTGCTCTACCACACCAGTTGCGATCGGATGACCGACGCAATCAGGCGTCCGACCAGCGAGCCCTGACCTGCCGCGGCCGCGAGCCACAGCGCATCGCGCCCGGCCGCGTCGCGCGCGTCAGTGTGCGCACCTGCCGCCAGCAGGCTGGCAGCGATATCTTCGTTCTGCGCTGCCACCGCGAGCAGCAGCGGATTGGATTTCGCAGCGTCTGTGCCATTGGCATTGGCGCCGCGTGCCAGCAGTGCGCGCACCATCGCGGCATCGCCGTGCGCCACAGCCGCGGACAGCATGCCGGTCGCGGCAACGTTGCCGAGGGTCTTTGCCTTGCCACCTAACAGCAGATCCAGCATCGCGCTGTCGCCACGGCGCAGTGCCAGTGCCGCAGCCGATTCGCCCGACTGGCCGGCCCGCAGCGGGTCGGCGCCCGCCGCCAGCAGCAGGGCCGCGGCCTGAACCGCGTGATATTCGACTGCGACGCGCAGCGCTGTATCGCCCTGCGGCGTCATTGACTGGACATCGGCGCCGCCGGCAATGGCGCGGCGGACTTCGCCGGCGTCGTCGCGACTGACGGCAATCAGTAATGGTGCCCAGGTTTTGTACAGGATGCCGCCGTTGGTCGGATCCAGACCGGCGCTCGATCGCAACACCACATTGTTGCCGAGATTCGCGGTCGCGCCCAGTTCGCGCAGCTGCGCGGCGGCCTCGGCGTGCTTGCCCTGAATCGCCACATCGAGCGCGGTCCAGTTCTGCGCATCGACGAGATTGGGCGCTGCACGCGCCTGCACCAGCGCCCCGACCGACTGCGGTTTGTTAGCATCGGCCGCATAAAACAGTGCGCTGCGACCGACTCCGTCGACCGCGTCTGGCTTGGCGCCCGCCGCGAGCAGTTTCTGCAGCAGCGCAGCATCGCTGTGCACGGCCGCCAGCATCAAGGGCGTGGTGCGAAACCGGTCCTGGACGTTGACGGGCAATTTTCCGGCTAACAGAGCGTCCAGAGCTGGCGCGTCGCCGCTTTCGGCGGCGATATGCAGCAGGCTGCGACCGAAAGCATCACGCGCACTGACCAGCCCGGCGGGCTGAGTCCACTGCAACAGGCTCGCATCGCGATGCCGGATCGCCCAGGCGGCGAGTTCGAAGCGCTGCGCCGCATCGGCGCCGGACCGGGTACGGTTGTTTGCCAGCGGCAGGCTGCCCGATTTCAATTGCGCCACCGCGGGTGCGTAATCGAGGTCGGCCGCACGCTTCACCCACTGCGCGGCCTCGGCGCGCTCGGCCTCGGTGCCACTCGCGAGCAGGCCGGCGAGTGCGAACATGGCAGGGGGCAGTTTTTCTGTGGCCGCGCCCCGCAGCAACAGCAGGACCGCGTCGCGATTCGCATCGCCGCCAAGTCCATTGGCGCGCGCCAGGGCTAACAGATAGCGCGCTTCGGCATTGCCGCCCGCAGCAGCGCCTTCCAGCTGTCTGATCGCATCCGGATACTGGCGCGTGCGGATGGCGAGCCGCGCCGCATCGAGCTTTGTGGCGGGATCCGGCTTCGCGGCGCTGGCGGACGGAGACAGGAGCGCGGCGGCGGCAAGACCGGACAGCAACGCTAACAGTGCGGGCAATGGCGCGCGCATGTCAGGCGGTCCCGTACTTGGTTTCGACCGCGACACCGATCGATTTCAGGAATTCGTTGGGCAACACGCCGCCGGCGTTCACGATCACGTAGTCGTTAGCCACGGGAGTCAGCTTGCCGTTTTGCTCGATCATCACCATCTTCGGATCGATGCGGCGAACCTGCGAATTCAACATCACGGTCAATTTGCCGGCCTCTTCGGCAGCTGCAACCCGTTTCCGGTT
>DAIQQI010000455.1:0-2012 GCA_036786925.1 Steroidobacteraceae bacterium | reverse complement strand
CACAAGATGACCGGGCTGTCGGCGCGCAACCTGGGATTGCAGGACCGCGGCCGCATCGCGCCGGGCTACAGCGCCGATCTGGTGCTGTTCGATCCGGCAACTGTCATCGACAACTCAACCATCGAGAATCCGGAAGCGGCGCCCACCGGCATTGCGGCCGTCATGAATTCCGGCGAATGGGTGATCGATGCAGGGAAGCCCACCGGCAAGCATCCGGGGCAGGTGCTGAGGCGCGCAAGCGCCACACGCAGCTCCCGCTAACAAACATGACGGACATCCGCCTTCCCTACCTGGTTTTTCTCGGCGACGAGCGCAACGATTCGAATGCCAAGACCGCGTTCGGCGTGCGCCAGTGGCGACCCGACGCCTGCACGGCGCAGTGGCGCCTGCCGGGCGGCACGGTGGACATCGGTCTGCCCCACATGACGCCTGCGGAGGCGGTCGCAAAAGGCGCACGGTCGCTGCTGATTGGCATCGCACCCGTGGGCGGCCAGATATCGCCGCACTGGACTAAACCGATTTGCGAGGCCCTCGACGCCGGCCTGGATGTGGTCAGCGGCATGCATACGCGCCTCGGCTCTGTGGCCGCCATCCGCGATGCGGCCGACAAGCACGGTCGGACTTTGCATGACATCCGGCACAGCAACATCCGCTTTCCGGTCGGCACGGGCGAGCGGCGTTCCGGCAAACGATTGCTGACAGTCGGAACGGACTGCGCGCTCGGCAAAAAATACACGGCGCTGGCCCTGACACGGGCATTTCAGGCCGCAGGCCACGCAGCCACTTTCCGCGCCACCGGTCAGACCGGCATCATGATCAGTGGCGCAGGCATCGCGATCGATGCAGTCGTTGCCGATTTTATCGCGGGCGCGGCTGAGTGGCTGTCGCCGGCTAACAACTCCGGTCACTGGGACATCATCGAGGGTCAGGGTTCGCTGCTGCATCCGGGCTATGCGGGCGTTTCGCTCGGACTGCTGCACGGCTCGCAGCCGGATGCCCTGGTGCTGTGTCATGACCCACTGCGAACGCACATCGAGGACTACCCGGGTTTTGTGATTCCGCCGCTCGGGGAAGTCATGGCTCTGCACCTGCTGCATGCGCGCCGGACTAACGCGGCGGCTCGATTTGTCGGCGTCGCGCTCAATACGTCGAAATTGTCGCCGGCGGACGCGGAGCGCGTGCTCCGGGAAACCAGCGCGCAGCAGGGCCTGCCGGCATTCGATCCGTTGCGCTCCGATCTGTCGCCGGTGGTGACACTGGCAACGTCACCGTGTTGAAGCTCGAGGCGTTGAAGGTCAATTGGCCATTGACGGTTCCGTTCGCCATCGCGCGCGACACACAACACGACATTCCCTGCATCCAGGTTCGACTCACGGACAACAAGGGACACTCAGGTCGCGCGGAAGCGGTGGGAGTCGACTACGCGGGTGAAACTCCCGCCTCCCTGCTCGCCGAGATTGCGGCGGTGCGGTCCGCCATTGAAGCCGGCGTTTCCCGTGAGCAATTGCAGGCGCTGCTGCCCGCAGGTGGAGCGCGCAATGCGATCGATTGCGCCCTGTGGGACCTCGAAGCCAAACAGACTGGCATTCCGGTTTGGAGTATCGCCGGACTTGCCTGCCCCAGCGCGCGTGCGACGGCGTTCACGCTGGGGATGATGAGCGAAAACAGCCTGCGCGACGCGGCCAGGGCGCACGCGCATTTTCAATTTCTCAAGATCAAGACCGATCGAGCGTCCGGGCTCGAGCCCGTACGGATCGTTCACGAGCTGGCGCCGAACGCCCGGCTGATTGTCGATCCCAACGAATCCTGGGGCGCCAGTGAGTTACAGCGCTTCGCGCCACAGCTTCTCGCGCTCAACGTCGCCCTGCTCGAGCAACCCGTCGCCCCCCAGCAGGACGACGTGTTAGCAGGTGTAAGGCTGCCGGTACCCGTTGCCGCCGACGAGGCGTTTGACGATCGCTCGTCGCTGCCGAAGCTTGCCGGCAAGTACCAGGTGCTCAACATCAAGCTCG
>DAIQQI010000454.1:0-2014 GCA_036786925.1 Steroidobacteraceae bacterium | reverse complement strand
TTCGTGGAGTGTCGGTATCGTCCGCCGCGTGAAAAGTGATGAACATCGGCAACACCACGCGGGAATACAATTGATTTCCAGAACCGCACAGTTGGTACATCTGCGGACGTTAGCTGCCGTGGAGCAGGGCGGCAAGCGCCAATCTGCCATTTTGCTGAGTACCCAGCCTTCTCCCACTGGCAGTTTGCATATTATTGCTCGTCACGACTTGTTCAATGGCAAGGATCCGCTGGAGGCAATGTACAACAATCCACCGCACACGGTGATACTGGAAGCATCCGGTCTCTTGGAAAGTAGCGATGATTTTGACTGGCTCCGGTACAAGCTTTCCGTACCTATTTCTTAAATTGCGTGGCGACTGTTGCCATCCGTCAATACTTGCGGTGGCGGCGCCTTGCTCCGTGAACTGCGATCCGGATGGCCTTGGCGAAATCAGCAAATAACCGTGGAGATTAACCATGGCTGCGACCGGCCTGCGAGAGGGTGCACGAGATGGAAAAATGTCATAATTACAGTTATTTGGCGCGCTCGGAGCGCGAGAGACAAGATGCTTGAATCGATCAAAAGTAGCAAGGTAGACCGTCCCTTTGCGAATGCAAAGCATGCAAGGGCGTATGGTTGAAAGTGGGTGTGCCGGTCGACATGCGCAGGCAGTCGAATTCGTGGAGTGACGGCATCCTGCGGCTCGTTAGTGGGGATGCGCATCCGCAATTTCGTGTATCAGTGTGTCATTGATTACCAAGCCGCTAATGCCGGTGAATTTGAGCCTTGCCCATGGCGGCAGCAAGTTGGAGAATGCGTTATTGCTGGCGTCGATGTCGTCGCTGAACGGCCGATTGCACATCGTTACGCGTCGCGATGCTTTAGCGTCAATGCTCAGTTGCAGATGGTGTAAGGCAACCCGCAGGTCACGGTCATGCTCGATGCTGCCGGTACCATTGAAAGTGGGGACGATTTCGATCGGCTGCGCCTCAAGGCGAACGAGCAGGAATCGGTGTCGTTGATATCGTATGAACTGGATGTATCGGGTCGATGGCCCGCGGCATTTGCCGCAAATGGAGGCGACGTGTTGAAATGGCTCGGCGGCAGTGACAAAGTCGATCACCCGATGGCGGATACCGCGCGGGCAAAGGAAATCATCGCGGGGTTTCCGGCGGAGGATTCCACCAAGGCAGCGCACGACGCCGTGCATTGGCTGGAATCCATCAGCCAGACCGAGGGATTCAAGCTGGCGAGGCGTTATGAATTGATCGATATGATCGACGTGCCGCTTAAGCGGCATGGGCAGAAATTACTGGAGCAATACCTTGCGCTAAAACCGCTTTCCAAGGTGCAGGAAGGCCTGATGTGGAAGGCCACAACAAATTTCTGGAAGGCGCTGGGCGATGCCTATCTCGTGTGCGTTGCGCAGGCCGAGACCGACAAGGCTGCCGCGGCCGCATTTCGTAAGTCCCTGCCGCCGCTGGTAGCGCGTGCGATGCGTGCGCAAATGCTGCAGATCAAATGGATTTTGATGCGTTACGGATATGTGACAGACAGCTATTGGCAGACGGTAGCCAAGCTCCACAATTGTGCGGAGAGTGGTGGGTTTCTCGACGAGGTGACAGACATTTACGGCGGCGCGCATGGCCGCGGTACGGTACGGCAAGAATTTCTTCGGGCGCTGATGCTGGGTGTGTCGTCAACAGGCGGATTGTCGCCCATCAAACAGAACATCGCCGAGCGCGCAATCGCACATTTTTCCCATGCGTTCATTTCAGGAACGGAGTCTGGAGAAGGGCGCAATTTCATTTTTGACCTGAACGGCAGCTTGCCGCCCGCCCGCGTTTTGGCTACGCCACCGCAAGGCGCGCGGCTGTTTTACTTTGGCGCAGGCAGTGCACTGGATGGTGCGCAAAAAATAGTCGATGCGATCAATGAAACGGGTGCTCTGCTTTCAGACATTAACCTCGGGCCCGGCGAGAACATCGACCAGATGGCAGATACGCTGGTGCATCTTGCGTTTAACTGGGAA
>DAIQQI010000453.1:0-2020 GCA_036786925.1 Steroidobacteraceae bacterium | reverse complement strand
TCTGGCGGAGCGGACGGGACTCGAACCCGCGACCCTCGGCGTGACAGGCCGATATTCTAACCAGCTGAACTACCGCTCCACAGAAAACAACATTCTCGATCGACAACCCCGGCACTCCCCCCATGGTGGGTGCTGAGGGGATCGAACCCCCGACCCTCGCCGTGTAAAGGCGACGCTCTACCGCTGAGCTAAGCACCCGGCGAAGGGGCGCGAATTGTAGTGGATAGTCCGGCCGGCTTGAAGGGTTTTTCGGGCCCGTTTGGGGCTAATGCGGGGCCGGAGCGCCGCGGGCACCCTTGCGAGGCAATTTCCGCGGCCGCTTGGCGGCTTCCGCATCCGCCACCGCCACCGCCACCAGCGGGATGGGCTGGGACGCCAGCGCGAGCTGGAAAACCTCGTCGATCCACTTCACGGGCTTGATCTTGAGACCGCCCTTGATGTTGTCGGGAATTTCGACCAGGTCCTTCTCGTTATCGACCGGGATCAGCACGGTTTCGATGCCGCCACGATGCGCTGCCAGCAGCTTTTCCTTGAGGCCGCCGATGGGCAGCACCTCGCCGCGCAGGGTGATTTCACCGGTCATCGCGACATCGGAACGCACCGGAATGCGGGTCAGGGCCGATACCAGGGCGGTGCACATTCCGATGCCCGCACTCGGGCCGTCCTTGGGCGTCGCGCCTTCCGGCATATGTAAATGCACGTCGTTCTTTTGATAAAAGTCCGGCTCCAGACCCAGCGCCTGCGCACGGCTGCGGACCACGGTCATGGCCGCGTCCATGGATTCCTGCATCACCTCGCCCAGCTGGCCGGTGCGCTGCAGTTTGCCCTTGCCGGGCACCACCGCCGCTTCGATCGTCAGCAGTTCGCCGCCGACTTCCGTCCACGCGAGACCCGTCACCTGGCCAATGCGATTGCGATCCTCGGCCTTGCCGTAGCGGAAGCGGCGTACGCCGAGGAACTTGTCCAGGTTCTTGGACGTGACGCTGACGGTCTTGACACCCTTTTTCTTGCCTAACAGCTGCTTCACGGCCTTGCGGCAGATCTTGGCGGCTTCGCGCTCGACGTTGCGCACGCCGGCTTCGCGCGTGTAGTAGCGGATGATGTCGAGGATCGCATCGTCGCTGACGGTCAGCTCCTTGGCACGCAGGCCATTCTGCTTTTCCTGCTTCGGCAGCAGGTAGCGGCGTGCGATGTTAGCTTTCTCGTCTTCGGTGTAGCCCGGCAGGCGAATGACTTCCATGCGATCCAGCAGCGGCGCCGGAATATTCAGGGTGTTAGCCGTGCAGACGAACATGACCTGCGAGAGGTCAAAGTCCACTTCGAGATAGTGATCGTTGAACGCGGCGTTCTGCTCCGGGTCCAGGACCTCGAGCAGCGCCGAGGACGGGTCGCCGCGGAAATCCATCGACATCTTGTCAACTTCATCGAGCAGGAACAGCGGATTGGCCACGCCGCACTTCGACATGTTCTGCAGGATCTTGCCGGGCATCGAGCCGATATAGGTGCGGCGATGGCCGCGGATTTCGGCTTCGTCGCGCACGCCGCCAAGGGACATGCGCACAAACTTGCGATTGGTGGCGCGCGCAATGCTCTGGCCCAGTGAGGTCTTGCCGACACCCGGCGGACCGACGAGGCACAGGATCGGGCCCTTGATTTTCTCGACGCGCTGCTGCACGGCGAGATACTCGACGATACGTTCCTTGACCTTGTCGAGGCCGAAGTGGTCTTCATCCAGCACCTTCTCGGCGCGGATGATGTCTTTCAATACCTTGGTGCGTTTCTTCCACGGCACCTTGACCAGCCAGTCGACGTAGTTGCGCACCACGGTCGCTTCCGCAGACATGGGCGACATCATCTTCAGCTTGTTGATCTCGGTCTGCGCCTTGTCGCGGGCTTCCTTGGTCATGCCCGAGGCCTTGACCTTCTTCTCCAGCTCCTGGACTTCGTTGCCACCTTCCTCGTTGTCGCCGAGTTCCTTCTGGATGGCCTTCATCTGCTCATTCAGGTAGTACTCGCGCTG
>DAIQQI010000452.1:0-2029 GCA_036786925.1 Steroidobacteraceae bacterium | reverse complement strand
AGGTGGTGGCCACCGAGACGCTGTCAAACACGGCATCGACTGCGACGCCCGCGAGTCGCGCGCGCTCGTGCAGCGGCACGCCCAGCTTTTCGTAGGTCGCGAGCAGCTTGGGGTCGACGTCGGCGAGGCTCTTTGGCCCGTCGCTGTTCGACTTGGGCGCCGAGTAATAGGAGATGGCCTGGTAGTCGATCGGCACATGATGCACGCGCGCCCACTTCGGTTCGCGCATCTTGAGCCAGCGATCAAAGGCCTTGAGGCGCCAATCCGTCAGGAACTGCGGTTCGCCTTTCTTGCGGGAAATGGCGCGTACGACATCATGATCCAGTCCCGGCGGCAGGCTGTCGGATTCGATGTCGGTAACGAAGCCGTGCCGATAGGGCTGCGCGACCGCCTGGTCGATGGCATTGGGTTCACTCATGCGCGCACGCCTAACGGCAGGCGCTCGATCGGCTGCGCTTTGTGTTCGAGGCCCGCCAGCTGTGCGAGGCTAACATCGTAGAGCGACCGCCGGATCGCCAGGTTGACCCTCTGCCATGAGCGGCCAACGCGGCAGGAGCTTTCAATTTCGCAATGGCCCGATCCGGCAGCGCAGTCTGTCAGCGCGAGCGGGCCTTCGAGCGCATCGAGGATCGCCGCGGCGCTGATCTCGCTGGCCGGCTTGGCGAGGCGATAGCCGCCGTGGACGCCGCGGCTGGATAACACCAGTCCCGCGCGGTGCAACTGCTTCAAGATCTTGCTGACTGTCGCGGCGCCCAGCCGCGTTCGCTGGGCCAGGCTGGTGGCCGTATGGCGCGTTTCAGGCTCGCAGGCCAGTGTGGCCAGGAGCACCGTTGCATAGTCGGTCAGGCGGCTAATCCGGAGCATGCTGCCAATTATAAAACATTGGGTACCATTTTGGTCCTGTTTTGGGTATTTGCTATAATTAATGGCTACTTACCGGTCAGGACACCCTCAGGAGATTGCCGTAATGAATCGCAGTGAACTCGAGCAGATCGCCAACGCCATGGTCGCCAGGGGCAGGGGCATCCTCGCCGCCGATGAGAGCTCCGGCACGATCAAGAAGCGTTTTGACAGTATCCAGCTCGAGTCCACCGAAGAGCATCGCCGCAACTACCGCGAAATGCTGTTCACCGCGCCTGGCATCGCCAGCACCATCAGCGGCGTCATCTTTTACGATGAAACCCTGCGACAGAAGACCGCCGCCGGCGTGCCTTTTGCGCAGCACCTGACCCAGCTCGGCATCGTGCCCGGAATCAAGGTGGACGCGGGCGCGAAGCCGCTGGCCGGCTTCCCGAACGAGACCATCACCGAAGGCCTCGACGGGCTGCGCGAGCGGCTGGTCGAATACCACAAGCTCGGCGCCCGCTTCGCCAAGTGGCGCGCGGTTATCGACATCGCGGATGGCATCCCGTCGCGCTTCGCGATCGAGGCGAATGCCCACGCCCTGGCCCGTTACGCGGCGCTGTGCCAGGAACAAAACGTTGTGCCGATTGTCGAACCCGAAGTCCTGATGGATGGCGGCCACACGATCGAGCGCTGCGAGCAGGTGACCGATGAGGTGCTGTGCGAGGTTTTCCAGCAGCTCGCCGCCCATCGCATCCATCTCGAAGGCATGGTTCTCAAACCCAATATGGTGATCTCGGGCAAGAAATGCGCCACGCGTGCCACGCCGGAACAAGTTGCTGCCGCGACCGTGCGCTGCCTGCGCCGCTGGGTGCCGTCGGCCGTGCCCGGTATTGCATTCCTGTCGGGCGGCCAGAGCGTCGCGGACGCGACGCTGCATCTGTCGCTGATGAATCGCCAGCCGCTGCCCTGGAAGCTGACCTTCAGCTATGGCCGCGCCCTGCAGGACACGGCGCTCAAGGCCTGGGGCGGCAAGCCCGCGAATTTCGCAGCCGGCCAGCGCGAGCTCAGCAAGCGCGCCCGGCTCAACGGCCTGGCCGCGACCGGCGCCTACACGGCGGACATGGAGAGCCAGGCTGCCTAACAACGCAGCGGCTGTCGCCACGGTGAACATGCCTGAAGACGC
>DAIQQI010000451.1:0-2046 GCA_036786925.1 Steroidobacteraceae bacterium | reverse complement strand
CGCCGGGTCGGCATCCAAGTTTGGCATCCCGGTCGCCGAGCTTGATCAGCTGCCCGATCTGCTGGCGGCTGCACCCGCCAGTATCATTGGCCTGCATGCGCATGCCGGCAGCGGCGTGTTCGACATCGCGAGCTGGGTTGAAACCGCCAGGTTGTTAGCATCGCTGGCCACTCACCAGCCGCACGCGCGCTTCATCAATATCGGCGGTGGCCTGGGCGTGCCGGATCGCGAATCGGGTACGGCGCTGGACCTGGAAAAATTGGCTGCGGCGCTCGCCGAGGTGAGGTCGCAGCATCCAAAGCTGGAGTTCTGGCTGGAGCCGGGACGCTTCCTGGTTGCCGAAGCCGGCGTGCTGCTGGCCAAGGTCACGCAAATCAAGCGCAAGGGCACCACGGTGTTTGTCGGTCTGGCGACCGGCATGAATTCGCTGCTGCGGCCGGCCTTGTACGGTGCGCACCACGACATCGTCAACCTGACCCGCCTGGACATTCCGGCCACGCAAACCGTGCAGGTGGTCGGTCCGATCTGCGAGTCGGCCGACGTGTTAGGCCACGACCGCGACCTGCCGGAGACTGAAGCCGGCGACGTGCTCCTGATCGCGACCGCGGGCGCCTATGGCCGTGCCATGGCGTCGAATTACAACCTGCGGGAGCCGGCCGAGGAAATCCTGATCTAGGATTGTTCCGCGCTGGCGCCGGCCGCGTCGCGGTGCCGGCGCTCCAGTTCCGCGGTCAGTTTCCCAAGGTCGAGGTTGCGGCCATGCAGCAGCACCAGCAGGTGAAACACCAGGTCTGCCGACTCTGCTAACAGGCTGGCGTCACCCTGGCAGGCGCCGGCCAGCGCAGTCTCGAGGCCTTCCTCGCCGACCTTTTGTGCGCGCCGCAGCGGCGTGTCCGCCAGCAACCGCGCGGTGTAGCTGCTCGCGACCGGCGCGCCGCGCCGGCCGGCCACGATGCCGTCGAGTTCCCCCAGAAACGCGCCCGGAGCGTCAGTGTCGTTGCCAAAGCAGCTGCGCGTGCCGAGGTGGCAGGTGGGGCCGTGCGGAATGGCGCGTACTAACAGCGCGTCGCGGTCGCAATCGGTGCGGATGTCGACCAGCTCCAGCACGTGGCCGCTGGTCGCGCCTTTCTCCCAGAGTTCGCGGCGGCTGCGGCTGTAGAAGACCACCTTGCGGCGCTCGAGGCTGGCCTGCAGCGATTCACGGTTCATGTAACCTAACATCAGCACCGTCCCGGTGCGCGCGTGCTGGACCACCGCGGGCATGAGCCCGGCGGATTTCTCGAAGTCCAGGCTGTCCAGTTGCGTGCTGCTGACTAACATGGGAGACCTCGTTGGGCTTTGCTCACAGGCGGACCACGATCCCATCGGCCGCAAGCTTGCGCTTGAGATCCGGAATGGCGATTTCGCCGGAATGAAAAACGCTGGCGGCCAGCGCCGCGTCGACATGCGCGTCGCGGAACACTGCGGTGAAATGCCCGGCCGTGCCCGCGCCGCCGGATGCAACCAGGGGAACATGACAGACGGCCCGGACCGCGCTGAGCTGCTCGAGATCGTAGCCTTGGCGGACGCCGTCGCTGCGCATGCAGTTGAGGACGATTTCACCGGCGCCGCGCTCCTGGGCTTCACGTACCCAGTCGAGCGTCGCGCGCGTGCTGTCGCGGCTGCGATCGGGGTCGCCGGTGAACTGGTACACGCGCCAGCCCTCGGGCGAGGTCTGGCTGTCGATGCCGACGACCACGCACTGCGAACCAAATCGCGCTGCCAGCCGCTCGATCAACGCCGGATCGCTGAGCGCCGGTGAGTTCACGGATATTTTCTCTGCGCCGGCATTCAGCACCGCTTCGGCATCGGCCACGGAACTGATGCCGCCGGCGACGCAAAAAGGAATGTCCAGCACCCTGGCAACCCGATCGACCCAGGCACGATCGACGCTGCGGCCTTCGGGGCTCGCCGTGATGTCATAGAAGACGAGCTCGTCCGCGCCGTCATCGCGGTAGCGCGCCGCAAGCTCAAGAATGTCGCCGACAACCCGGTGGTCGCGGAAAC
>DAIQQI010000450.1:0-2049 GCA_036786925.1 Steroidobacteraceae bacterium | reverse complement strand
CCTCCGAAAACTACGCCAGCAAGCGCGTGCTTGCCGCCCAGGGTTCGGTGCTGACTAACAAATACGCCGAGGGCTACCCCGGCAAGCGCTATTACGGCGGCTGCGAGTTCGTCGATGTCGCCGAGCAGCTCGCGATCGATCGCGCCAAGCAATTGTTCGGCGCCGACTTCGCCAATGTGCAGCCGCATTCCGGTTCGCAGGCTAACGCCGCGGTCTATCTGGCGCTGGTGAAGCCGGGCGAGACGATTCTGGGCATGAGCCTCGACCACGGCGGCCACCTGACGCATGGCGCCAGGGTGAATTTTTCCGGCAAGCTTTTCAACGCCGTGCAGTACGGGATTCGTCCCGACAATGGCGAGATCGATTACGCCAATGTCGAGGCGCTGGCGCTCGCGCACCGGCCGAAGATGATCATCGCGGGTTTTTCCGCGTATTCGCGCATCATCGACTGGGCACGCTTCCGCGCGATCGCCGACCAGGTCGGCGCTTACCTGCTGGTCGACATGGCGCATGTCGCCGGCCTGGTGGCCGCCGGCGTGTATCCGAACCCGGTGCCGCATGCGCACGTGGTCACGACCACGACGCACAAGACGCTGCGCGGTCCGCGCGGCGGGCTGATACTCGCCAAAGCTAACGACGAGATCACGAAGAAACTCAATTCGCTGGTGTTCCCGGGCACCCAGGGCGGGCCGCTGATGCATGTCATCGCCGCCAAGGCCGTGGCATTCCTCGAAGCGCTGCAGCCGGATTTCGTCGGCTACCAGAAGCAGGTGGTCGTGAACGCGCAGGCGATGGCCACGCGGCTGCAGGCGCGTGGTTTTCGTATCGTCTCGGGCGGCACCGACAATCACCTGTTTCTGCTCGACCTGTCCGACAAGGCAGTGACCGGCAAGGATGCGGACGCGGCGTTAGGACGCGCGCATATCACGGTCAACAAGAACGCCGTGCCCAACGATCCGCGCCCGCCGGCGGTCACCAGCGGCCTGCGTATCGGCACGCCTGCCTCGACGACCCGAGGCTTCGGTGTTGCGGAAATCGTCCAGGTTGCGGACTGGATCGCCGATGTCATCGACGCCAATCTGAGTGAGGCGGCGATCAACAAGGTGCGTGAGCAGGTAACTGCGCTGTGCCGGCGCTACCCGGTCTACGGACCGTGAGCTCCCGCGCCGTCGCTGGCACGGTCTGTTATGTACTGCCCATTTTGCGCGCATGTTGAAACGAAGGTGAACGACTCGCGCCTGGCCGCGGAAGGCCGGCAGATTCGCCGGCGGCGCGAATGCCTGGGCTGCGGGGAGCGCTTCACGACCTTCGAGACGCCGGAACTGGTGATGCCGCAGATCATCAAGAAGGACCGCACCCGCGAGCCCTTCGATGAGCACAAGCTGCGGGGCAGCTTCGTCAAGGCGCTGGAGAAGCGCCCGGTGTCGCAGGAGGCGATCGAGGAAGCGGTGGCCCGCATCGATCACCGGCTGCGTGCGTTAGGTGAACGGGAAGTGGAGTCGCGCCTGATCGGTGACCTGGTGATGGAGGAATTGCGGCACCTGGACGAAGTGGCCTACGTGCGCTACGCGTCCGTGTACCGGCACTTCCAGGATATCGATGCGTTCCGCGAGGAAGTGGACAAGTTGAAGCAGCGCAAGAAGCGCGAACCCGTCGCGGGGCAGCTGTCGCTGCTGCCGGGCGAGTTGCCGCCGCCGGGTCCGCGCCGCAAGAATTAGTCTTTTTGTTAGTAGAAGTAAAATATGGATCTGGAAGCCTTTACCGAACAGGATCAGCAGTACATGCGGCGGGCGCTGGAGCTTGCGGCGTTAGGCCTGACGACCACGCACCCGAATCCGCGGGTTGGCTGCGTGCTGGTGCAGGGCGGTGCGGTGGTCGGCGAGGGCTGGCATCGCGCCGCGGGCGAGCCGCATGCCGAGGCGCTGGCGCTCGCTGCCGCGGGCGAGTCCGCGCGTGGCGCGACCGCCTACGTGACGCTGGAACCCTGCGCGCATCATGGCCGCACGCCACCGTGCGTTGATGCCCTGATCGCCGCCGGCATCGGCCAGG
>DAIQQI010000179.1:0-6782 GCA_036786925.1 Steroidobacteraceae bacterium | reverse complement strand
GGCGGCGGGCCCGCCCTGCAACTTGTCGGGCACTCGCGTCCGAACCCGTCTGCCGACCGTGCGCCGAGATCGCCTCGGCGAGCTCCAGCGCGCGCTCCAACTGGCCGTCCCAGGTCGCGAAAGTGGCTTGCCCAAGGAGCACGATTGCCTGCAGCTGGGGATCCCGTTGGCGCTCGGCTTGGGCCGCGAGTTGATCGAAGGCCTCGTGGGCGCGGTCCCGCTCTCCCCAGGTCAGCAGCGTGGGCGGCACATCGGTGCCCGAGGCCAGCGCCATCTCGCGCGCCGCCGCGGCTGCACCGACGGCGAGCGGCGTGCCCACGCCCATCGCGCCCATCGGGTAATGATCGAGAAAACCCGGTGCGCGCCGCACTTTCAGCGCGCCATACATCCAGTTCTGCACGTCGGCGCCGTCGCCGACAATCACCGCATCCGCCGGCAGGCGTTGCGCCAGTTGCCGACCTAACACCAAAGGGTGGATTGCCTGGTGCACGCCGCTTTCGACCTGGTCCAGGTACTCCAGGCGCTCGCGCAGCGCGTGCAGCACCCAGTCGGCGCGCGCGGCAATCATCGCCGGATTGCCACGCAAGCCAGCGAGTGCATCGCGCAGTTGTCCCGCGGCGAGCCCGGCATCGGCGGCAATCGGCACGTCGATGCGGCGGTTGCGCGACAGTTCTTCGGCTTCTACATCGATCTGGATGAATTTGGCGTTAGGCGAAAAACGCGGCGATAAGCCGTAGCCCAGGCGCTGCTTGAGGCGCGCACCGACGACGCAGACGACGTCAGCCTCTTTGGCCGCGATCTGCATGATCGGCCAGTTGAACGAGCGCTGCCAGTCCTCGGCCACGATGCCGCGACCCAGGCCATTGCCCGCGATCGGGATGTGATGGTCCGCGACGATCGCCGCGAGCGCCGTGCTGGCCGCCTGCGTAGCCGGCCCGGAGCCGCCGTTGCCAGCCGGCGCATTGCCCCAGGCCGCGCCGGCGCCGGTGATGATCAGCGGGCGCCGCGCGCTGGCTAACAACTCCGCGGCCGCTGCGATCTGTACCGGATCCGCGGCGGCCCGCGACAGCTGTGCCGCCGGCTGGGTGGCGGCGCCGTAGTCACTCATCGTCGCCTGCAGATACTCCTGTTGAATCTGCAGCACCACGGGGCCGCGCCGGCCGCTGAGCGCACGTTTGGCCGCGACGTCGACATACTCGGCGAGCCGCTCGGCCGCCGGCACCGAGCGCGCCCATTTGGTAATTGTCCCGACCAGCGGGTGCTTGATGTTGTCGTACTCGGACTCGGCTTCGGTCCAGGAATTCGGCAGCCGCGCGATCAGCACCAGCACCGGCGAGCAGGCATGGAACGCGGTGGCGATGCCGTTGATCGCGTTAGGCGTGCCCTGGTCGGCAATGATCAGCGCGACGCCCAGTTTTCCGCTGGCGCGCGCATAGCCATCCGCGGCGCCGACGCAGCCGGATTCGTGGCGGTTGGAAATGACCCGAAAGCCGTCGCGGTCCAGCGCATCCAGCAGGTAGGTGTGCGAGGCGCCGGCCACGGAAAACACGGTGCTGATGCCATAGCGCGCCAGCGCCCGGCTGACCACCATGCCGCCGGTGATGATGCCCGCGGCGCTATTTGTCATGTACGGGAGAGTATCGCCAGTCAAGCGCGCGATAGACGAAGGCCAGCAGCCACAGCGGTCCGATCAGCAGGAACTGCAGATCCTTGAAAAACGAGGGCCGCTTGCCTTCAATCTCGTGGCCGATGAATTGCCCGATCCAGGCGATGACAAAAATTGCGAGACAGGTCTGCCACAGCGGCCACGGCAGCCTCGTCATCAGAGCTAACAGGAAGACCATCGCCGCCAGCACCGGGATCATGCCGAGCGCGAGCGCCGGGGACAGCAGCCAGTAGTAGAAAACCCCGGCGACGATCGCGACGAAGACCCAGTTGAAAGCTGGCCAGGCCGAATGCAGCACTTCAGGCACGGGGATGCTGGCGAGGAATCCGAGCACCGACAACACGATCGGCGGCACACACAGCCAGTGCACGGTCTTGTTGACGGGATTTTGGTGACTCTGCCCGTACTCGGCGAGCCACTCGTTGATATTGCGCATGGTATTTGGACGCTACGCCCGCCGCCGGGACTTGGCAATGGGCCCGGTGCACGCGAGCCACAGATGTCCAGTTCCCGTGATAACGAAAAGCCCCGGCGGCCGATGGACCGTCGAGGTCCACCGGGGCCAGGGCTCTTGTCGACTTGGGTCTGTCAGCGTTTACGGTTGGACACGCACCACCGCATCCTGGTTGGCGGGCGTGATCCGAGTCGGGCTGGAGCCAACGCCCGGATTACCGCGGAAGTCGGTCCACACCGAGATGCCCTTGCCATTCGAATCCAGCGCGACGCCGGTGTAATCACCGATGAACGAGCCCGTGAACAGCACCCAGGGATTCGACGACACGCTCGATTGACGCACTTCGGAACCCCAGGTCGCGCCGTTGTTAGTCGAGTACTTCACCGCGTAGTCGATGCAGACGTTGGTCTGGCCGCCGTTGAAGCCGACGGCGAACAGCGAGCCGTCAGGGATGCCCGTCTCGCCCACTGCGGCTACGGTCACGACGCACCTTGCGCCATCGGCAAACCCGTTGCCAGCCGCCTTGGCATAGCCGCGCGTGTAGTAACCGACCATGACTGTGCCATTGCGTGCCGCGATGGCCGGAAACACGTTGTCATCGACGGTGCTGGTCAGGGCGAACGGCTCGGTGAACGTATTGCCATTGTCGGTGCGGCTGTAATAGACGGCGTTCTGGGTGACGCCACTGGCCGGGAAGGCGGCTGGTGTGCCGCAGCCGGTCATGGTGCGGTTGTCGGTCCACACGAGGTGCACGCGCCCGGTGGCGCGCTCGACATCCATCGACGGAAAGCTGTGGATGCGATAGTTCTGCGCGGTCAGCGTCTGGCGGCCCTGGCCGCCGATCTGTCGCGGATAACAGCTGTTGTCGTCGTAGATGCGCGGACCCTGGACGTTGATCCATTTGTTGCCGCCGTCGGTCGAGCGCGCTAACACCACGGCGTCCTGGAAGAAATCCGACTCCGGAGTGCTGGCGATATACGAAACCCAGATAGTGCCTTTGTTGTCGACTGCGACATTGGAACCCTGATTGTAGGGATGCACCGCGTCGCTGACCTGCGTGGGGCCGCTCCAGCTCTGGCCGCCGTTCTTCGAACTCGCGATGTAGATCGGCGACGAGCCGAACTTGCCGTTGGCGGTCTGCTTGAAGAACGTCCAGGTGATGTGCACGGTGCCATCCGGGCCGACCGTCATCCACTCCTTGTCGTGGAAGAAATTTCCGGTCGCCGTGGAATGCACCATTGTCGGCACGCTCCAGTTCAGGCCGCCGTTGTAGGACACAGCCACGGCAATGCCGCTGCGCAATTGATAGTTGCCAGGCCCGTCGAAATTGCAGACCAGGCCCGTGTAATAGACCCGGGAGCCGTCGGGCGAGAACGCCAGTACCGGATCGCCGCAGGAATCGTAATTCGAGAATTGTCCCTGGCCACCCGAGTCGCGCGTCCAGCCCGGCAGTACGATGTTGCGCCAGGTGGCGCCGCGATCGGTGCTGGTATATACGATGTGGACGTTGCCGCGGTATTCGTTTGCCGACGTCACCAGGTTGTTAGGGTTGGTCGGGTTGACGACGATGTTCTGCTCGTTCTGCGGGTTGAAGCAGGCCGAGGCCAGTCCGGGAATCGCACCGCCGAAAGCGAACGCGGTGTCGCCAACGATGGCGTCATTTTCGCCGGCCACAAAGCCCGGGTAGACCGCGCCGCCGAGCCTGCGACACTGCGAGAACAGCACATAGGCATTGCCTTCCGGCAATCCCAGCGCCGCGCCCGGAATCGGCTTGTTAGCATAGGAGTCTTCGAAGTCCTGCAGCGTCCAGCGCGGCTTCTTGATCGGAGTCGGTCCGCTGGTGCCATCGATGCCAGTCGGTTGCATGCGGTTCTCGCTCTGGGCGGCGTTGGCAGGCGCCGCCAGCAGCAATGCGGTGGCCAGGCCGGCCGCGAAAATGGCCACGCCAATCTTGTTAGATTTCATGTGCAAAGTCCCTTCGGAATTATGTTAAATATTATTCGTTGGCAATTTCTTGGCATTGCCTTGATCACAAACTTACACCTGTGCGATACCGCCGTCGATAGCGGGATCGCCGGCTGCGGCCGGCCAGCCCAGGGAGTCGAGACACCGGCGATCAGGACGATCGCCCGGAAGGGTCAGGTCATCAGCCCGCGCAACTTCTTGATTGCATTGGCTTCGAGCTGGCGGATGCGCTCGGCGGAGACCTTGTAGCGGGCCGCCAGATCATGCAGCGTGGACTTGTCGTCGCCGCTCCAGCGGCTCACGAGAATGTCGCGGCTGCGGGCATCCAGCGTCGCCAGCGCCTGCTGCAGGCGATCGTGCGTCGTGTCTTCCCACTCTTCGGCTTCGGCCTGCACGGCCGGATCGGAATTGGGCGACGGCAGGTAGTGAGCGGGCGAGTAGCTGCCGTCATCTTCATCGTCGGTTGCTGTCGGATCAAACGACAGATCGCGCGCCGACAGGCGCTGCTCCATCTCCGTGACCTCGGCGGTAGTCACGCCAAGATCGCGCGCGACTGCGGCGGTTTCCTCGGCCGACAACCAGCTGAGATTTTTCTTCAGCCGGCGCAGGTTGAAAAACAGTTTGCGCTGCGCCTTGGTGGTGGCGACCTTGACCAGGCGCCAGTTGCGCAGCACGTATTCATGGATCTCGGCGCGGATCCAGTGCACCGCGAAGGACACCAGACGCACACCTAACGACGGATCGAATCTCTTGACGGCCTTCATCAGGCCGACATTGCCTTCCTGGACCAGATCGCCGATCGGCAGGCCATAGCCGCTGTAGCCGCGGGCGATGTGCACGACAAAGCGCAGATGCGAGAGCACCAAAGAACGCGCCGCCTCCAGGTCGCCGTCGCGACGGAAGCGCAGCGCCAGACCCTGCTCGTCGTCACGCGACAGCATCGGGATGTGGGACACGCGCTCGAGATAAGCGTCGAAACTGCCCAGTGGCCCGGTCAGGGCAAAATCGGCAGATCCAGGGACTGATCTCAGGGCCAGTACGTTCGTGGTCATTGGGTACCTAACCTCCAGGTTGTGAACCTATCAACGAGTACCATTTTAGCACTCGGATACATGGAGTGCTAAAGGCACATCACAGTTCCCCAGGGCGCGCTAATCCATTGAAAAATATAAATAAATTCCGGGGCAGCCCGGATATCTAGGCGCGCGGTTCGATCGCCGACAGCTGCCGTCCGGCTGACAGCCAGGCACCGACCAGTCCCAATCCCAGCGCACCCAGCCCGAGGATAGCCATGTCCATGGGGCTGGCGCCCAGCAGCTGGAAGCCGCTGCCATACAGCAGCGCGAGCCGGTTTGCGGGACCCGCGATCAACGCTACGCCTAACGACACGAAGCCGAGCGCAAAGACCGCGCCCAGCACGCCGTACAGCGCGCCGGTATAGAGAAATGGCCGGCGCACAAACGCATTTGAGCCGCCCACCAGCTTGGTGACTTCGATTTCTGCGCGCCGGTTCTGGATCTCGAGCCGGATGGTGTTGCCGATGATCGCTACCACGCCCAGAGCTAACAAAACAGTGCCTAACGCCAGCAGCCGGCTGAACAGGACCAGGATATTGCTGAAGCGCTGCACCCATTCGTTGTCGACCTGCACCGCCTCGACTTCCGGCCAGGCGGCAAAATAGCGCTTGAGCATCTCCATCTGCGCCGGCGTGCTGGCCGGCGCGGTCGGTTGCACGTTGATCACGTGCGGCAGCGGATTGCCTTCAAGCGCCTGCAGTGCCTCGCCGAAACCCGAGTGCTTGCGAAACTCCTCGAGCCCAGCATCAGCGGGCACCAGCGTAACCTGCGCGACCTCGCGCTTCTGCCGCGCAGTGCGCGTCAGTTGCTGCGCCTTTTCCAGTTTGACATCGGACTTCAGATAAACCGTGAGATCAACGGCGTCGGCGAAATTGCCGGTCGCGAGCCGCAGGTTATCGACCACCAGCTTGAGTGCCAGCGGCATGCTCAGCGCCAGCGCAATGGCAAACACGGTCATGACGCTGGCCAGCGGGTTGCGCGCCAGCCGGCCCAGCGCGCCTAACAAGGCCTGCACGTGGCGCAGGAACCAGGTCATCACAGCGCGCATCAGGCGGCGCCTGCGACCGGCGCTGTGGCCAGCGCCGCGTCCTGCGCCGGCGCGCCCGCATCGTGCAGCCTGCCGTTGTCGAGCACCAGCTGCCGCGTGCCGAATTCGCGCACCAGGTCATGGTCGTGCGTCGCGATCACCAGCGTGACGCCGACCTCCTGAAAACGCTTGAACAGGCGCATGATTTCGCGCGCCAGTTCGGGGTCGAGGTTGCCGGTGGGCTCATCGGCAATCACGATCGGCGGCTTCGCCACGAACGCGCGCGCGATGCCGACCCGTTGCTGCTCGCCCACTGACAATTCCAGCGGCGAGAGCTTCTCCTTGCCTAACAAACCCACCTGGTCGAGCGCGGCGCGCACGCGCTTGTCGATTTCCCGCAGCGGCGTATCGGTCACGATCAGCGGCAGCGCAACATTGTCGAACACCGGGCGGTCCGTCAGCAGCTTGTGATCCTGGAACACCATGCCGACTTTCTGGCGGAAAGCGGGGATCTTGCGCGACGGCAGGTTGCGGGTCTGCATGCCGGCGACCGTGACGTTGCCGCGCGTCGGACGCTCCAGCAGCGCGATCAAC
>DAIQQI010000011.1:0-22106 GCA_036786925.1 Steroidobacteraceae bacterium | reverse complement strand
CACATCCCCCTGCAAACGACGCCCGTGTCCGGCAACGCGGCGGCATCCGAGCCGGCGCGCGGGCCGGTCAGCGCGAAGCAGGGAATTTCCTCACCGCGCGCCAGCCGCGGCAGGTAGTAATTCTGTTGCTCGGGCAACCCGTAGTGCTGCAGCAGTTCCGCCGGGCCTAACGAATTCGGCACCGCAACCGTCGATGACACGGTGGTCGAGCGGCTCGATAGTTTGACCAGCACGCAGGAGTGGGCGTAGGCGGAAAATTCCAGGCCGCCGTATTTCTTCTGGATGATCATCGCGAAGAAACCCCGGGTCTTGAGGAAGTCCCAGATCTCCTTGGGCATGTCGCCGCGCCGGTGCGTGATGTCGAAGTCGTCGATCATCCGGCACAGTTCTTCGCAGGGGCCGTCGATGAACGCCTGTTCTTCGGCCCTCAGCGTCGGCACCTTGGCCGCCTGCAGCTTTTTCCAGTCGGGTTTGCCGGTGAACAGTTCACCGTCCCACCACACCGTGCCGGCCGCGAGTGCTTCGCGCTCGGTCTGCGACATCGAGGGCAACATGCGCTTGTAGACCTTGAGAAAAGGCGCCGTGATCAGGCCCTTGCGGATCGGTCCGATATTGAACAGCGCCAGCACGATGAACAGCGCCCACAGGAAACCCTTCCAGATGCCATGCGGTTCGCCGAGCCAGGTATAGAGGCCTAACAGAACACCGAACGTGGCGGTGAACGACAGCAGGCTCTGGCTCTTGTATGCCAGGAACAGGAGCGCAATGACGAAGGCGATGGCGATGACGCCACCCGCCCCGAGTGTCAGTGCCCAGATGGCGGCGGCAAGGATTCCAAGGGTAACGAGGGCACGAATCATGAAAGGCTGCTCCGACAGTTAATGACTGATGCCGGACTATAGCCCCCCGTTCAATGTCGCGTCATCCGGGTGGTGAGGCGCCCTTGAATCGAACGGGCGTGGCGCCTGTCACGGGTCCGATTTTGGCCGACTCACTCACAAAAAGTTCCACCGTCCGCTCGAAAACCAGGGTTGCGCCGACGACGGCATCCGGCCCGATTATGACGCGTGGCGGGCGGCCAGACGGGCCCCAGCTCATCCCCGGTTTCTTGTAAAGAATGCCGCCGTCGACCCGGGCGCCGGCGCCGACCGTCAGGTCGCCGTTCACGGTCGTGATCTTGCCTTTGATCTGGGATTTTTCGAGCTCTATCGTGCCGTTGACGTTGGTCAGGTTCCCGCCGATGACCGCGCCGGAGCCGAGATGCAACTTGCCGTTGACTGCGCGCACGTCGCCGCTGACTTGCGCACCGCTGCCGGCTTCAAAGGCGCCGTTGACGGTGTTGACCTCGGTAACGGTCGCGCCCGAGGCGAGAGTCACACCGCCGTTCACCGTGCGAACCGACCCGACCCTGGCGCGCTCGCCCACCTCGATCGAGCCGTTCACGGTCGAGGCGCTGCTGACGGTCTCGCCCGCCGCGATGCTGACCGAGCCATTGACCTTGCTGTACTCCGAAGACAGCGCAACCTGCGACATCGCCAGCGCAACCACGGTTGCGCCAATCAGTGTTTTCATCGTGTTCCAGCCTCCATTTGCATACCCGACCAGCTGTTTAGACGCGCCCAGTGGCGTTCGGGTTTGAACAGAAGCCGTATTCCTCAGCCTAACAGGTCTTTGACCCCGTCCCGCTCTTCGAGCAGTTCGGCATGGGTCGCATCCATGCGTTTGCGGCTGAAGTCGTCGATGGCCAACCCTTTGACGATTTCATAGGCGCCGTTGCGGCATATCACCGGATAGGAATAGATGACGCCCTCCGGGATGCCGTAGCTGCCGTCCGACGGGATTCCCATCGACAGGGAATCGCCTTCCGGCGAGCCCTTGACCCAGTCGCGGACGTGATCGATGGCGGCAGACGCAGCCGATGCCGCCGATGAGGCGCCGCGCGCCTTGATGATCGCGGCGCCGCGCTGCTGCACGGTCGGTATGAAGTTGCTTTCGATCCAGGCCTGGTCCACCAGCGACTTCGCCGGCTTGCCGTTGACGGTGCAGTGGCTGATGTCCGGATACTGCGTTGCGCTGTGATTGCCCCAGATGATCATGCGGCGAATATGGTTGTAGTGGACGCCGGTCTTTTCCGCCAGCTGCGACAGCGCGCGGTTGTGGTCGAGGCGCGTCATCGCGGTAAAGCAACGCGGATTCAGCGACGGCGCGTTCTTCATCGCGATCAGCGAGTTCGTGTTAGCCGGGTTGCCGACCACCAGGACGCGCACGTCGCGGCTCGCGACCTCGTTCAGCGCCTTGCCCTGCACTGAGAAGATCTGCGCATTAGCCAGCAAAAGATCCTTGCGCTCCATGCCCGGGCCGCGCGGCCGCGCACCGACCAGCAGGCCGACATTGCAGTCCTTGAAGGCGACCCGCGCGTCGTCCGTGGCAACGATCCTGTTGAGGGTCGGGAACGCGCAATCGTTGAGCTCCATGACCACGCCCTGCAGGGTTGGCAGCGCCGGCGTGATTTCCAGCAGGTGCAGGTTGATCGGCTGGTCCTGACCTAACAGCGCGCCCGAGGCAACGCGAAAGGCGAGGGCATAACCTATATGACCGGCGGCGCCGGTAATGGCAACGTTAATCGGGGTTTTCATGCGCGCGAGACTCCATGGACACTGGCAAACGGAAACTGAGATTTTAGCAGCGTGCCGCGCCGCACGGGCACGTTACCGTTCAGTCCTTGCCGGCGGCGCCTCGAATTGCGGATAGCGCTCTTTGAGCGCGCGCCATTCGCGCTCAGCGGCGCGGCGTTGGCCCTTGCTGCGCAGCTCGACAATTTTCCGGTACCAAAGCTCAGGGCTCGCCTGGAAATCGAGTGCTTCGCTGCGCACCACCGTGGCCTGGCTCGACGGCATGGTCAAGCCCGCACCGCCGCTTGCTTTGGCCAGCGTGTCTGCGGACGCGTCCGCGAGTGGCGCAGCAGGCGGTGGCGGCGCAGGCGCGGCGGCAGGCATCTCTGCTGCTACAGTGTTGCTGATTTCGGCTTCACGGGCGGCCTCCATCGATGCTCGCGCAACCATGCGTTCCTCGCTCACGCCTTTGCCGGCCTTCGGCGCAACCGCAGGCTTCGGCTCAGTGGGCTCTGCCAGCGGCGCGTCTGTCGCAGGGACCGGTGTCGCAGCAGCAACCGTTGCATCAGGCGCCTCACGGCGCAGATCAGTTTCGGCAAGCACGCGTGGCGCGGGTGCGCCGGCATCGGGACCCAGGCGCAACACAACTGCAAGCGCGAACACCAGCGTCGCCGCCAGACCTAACGGCATCACCCACGGGCGCAAGGTAAAAAAAGACGGTCGTGACGCCTCGTCGCTGCCTGTGTCGCGTAATGCAGCGCGTGCTCGTGCCAGCACGATGCGGTCAATCTCGGCGGGCGGCTCGAGCGGATCCGCCGCACTGGGCCGGCGGAACAACGGTTCGCGCCTGGCCAGCCTGGCGTCGAGGTCATCGGGCGGAGTGTTCATTTCTCCGGCTCCAGACCCGCGAGCGCGGCGCGTAATTTTGCAACCGCGTAGCGCAGGCGGCTTTTTGCCGTCTCTGCGCCGACGCCGGTAACCGCAGCGATCTGTTCCACTGACAGACCGGATTCTTCATACAACAGAAATGCATCGCGCTGCTCGGCCGGCAACGCCGCGATCGCGCTGCGCAGCTGCGCACCGAGTTCATCGCTTTCCGCATTCCGGTCCGGTGCATCGCTGGCAGGCGCCGGCACGTTCAATTCGGCATCCGCTTCATCCGCGAGTTTCGGCCTAACAGAACGGCGCCGGCAATGATCGATGAAACAGTTGTAGGCGATGGTGTAGAGAAAGGTCTGGAATTTCGCGCGCGCCTCGTAGCGCGAGCGCTGCCCGATGACCTTGCCCCAGACTTCCTGGAACAAGTCGTTAGCCAGCTCGCGATCGTGACACTGCCGCACCAGATAACGGTACAGCGGCGCGCGATGCCGCGAATAGAGAACTTCAAAGGCGCGCACATCGCCCGCCGCATAGGCGAACAGCAGTTCGGCATCACCCTTCAGCACCAGCAGCGCACCGTCCGCCCCATTCATCGCGCGCACTTTACGCGGCGCAGGCGTGCCCAGTAACGACGGTTGGAGGGGATAAACCATGCTGTTGCTGTCGCTCACGTGCTTTCAACGGGCGCCGGGCGGTTTTCGGGCTAACTTTAATTGCTTATTTTTCAATGACTTAAATTCAAAAGGCGGCCGCAATCGCATTTTTCGCAAAACACCTGTTGACACAGTACTAGTGTTGTAGTGATATATAACACCATGGAGGGGCGCAAATGAGTAGGGCGCCCAGTGTAGAAACAGCAACGGAGATGGATATGAGCAACTTTTACGACAACCTGATGAAGAGTGTGGTGGGCGCGGTGGCGGCTTTGGCCGTTACCTGGGTGACGAGCTATGGCTTCGTTGAATCCACCAAGTACGTGCATGCCGGCGTGAAGACGAGCAGCGTCATGGTTGCGGCTTTCCGCAATTAGTAACTGACAAGGAGATGGACATGAGCAACTTTTACGACAACCTGATGAAGAGTGTGGTGGGCGCGGTGGCGGCTTTGGCCGTTACCTGGGTGACGAGCTATGGCTTCGTTGAATCCACCAAGTACGTGCATGCCGGCGTGAAGACGAGCAGCAGCATGGTTGCGGCCTTCCGCAACTAGTGTTGTAGTTGGGCGTATCACCATCAACCCTCAGTCACTCGGAGATCAGCGTCGCATGGATCCGCAATGGGATGACAGCCAGCCGATTTACCGGCAGCTCCGCGACCGTGTCGTGGCGATGATCCTTGAGGGCGTACTGAAGGAGGGCGACCCCCTGCCGTCGGTGCGCAACGTAGCGGCGGAGTTTCGTCTCAACCCGCTGACGGTGCTGAAGGGTTACCAGCAGCTGGTGGATGAGTCGCTGGTGGAAAAGCGCCGGGGCCGCGGCATGTTTGTGAATGCCGGTGCGCGCGTCGCACTGATGAAGGACGAAAAGCAGCGCTTTCTCGAAACCGAGTGGCCGCGCGTGCACGCAACCATTCAGCGCCTCGGCTTCACGGTGGGCGAATTAATGAGTGTCGCGCCAGTGGCGCCGAAAGCTAACAATTGGGCGCCGGTGACGCCGGCCCCCGAAGAGGATCTGGGATCATGAGTCCGATTATCGCCGCGCGCGGCCTGGTGAAGAACTATGGCGAGACGCATGCGCTGGACAATGTCAGCTTCGAGGTCGAGCCCGGCCGCATAGTCGGCCTGATCGGGCCTAACGGCGCCGGCAAGACGACCGCCCTCAAGGCGATTCTCGGCCTGACGCCCTTCAAGGGCGACATGCAGGTCGCCGGGCGCGATCCGCGCGTTTCACGGGATGAATTGATGCACGACGTGTGCTTCATCGCCGACGTGGCGGTGCTGCCGAAATGGCTGCGCGTGACGCAGGCCCTGGATTACGTCGAAGGCGTGCATCCGAAGTTCCAGCGCGCGCGCGCCGAAGAATTTTTGCTGAAGACCGACATCAAGATGAAGTCGCGGGTGCGCGAGCTGTCCAAAGGCATGGTGACGCAGCTGCACCTGGCATTGATCCTGGCGATAGACGCGAAACTGCTGGTACTGGATGAGCCGACGCTTGGCCTGGACCTTCTCTACCGGCGCGCTTTCTATGACACCCTGCTGAACGATTATTTTACTGATGAACGAACCATCATCATTACCACTCACCAGGTCGAGGAAATAGAAAACCTGCTGACGGATGTCATGTTCATCAACCACGGCAAGATCGTACTGAACTCGGCCGTCGATGCGCTGCCGGATCGCTTTCACCAGGTCGTGGTGGGACCCGACAAGCTCGCAGCCGCGCGCGCGCTCAATCCGATACACGAACGGGAAGTTTTCGGACGCTACGGCATGACTTTCGACGGCCGACCCGCTGCCGAACTCGAGTCGTTAGGTGAATTACACACGCCGTCAATCGCCGACCTGTTTGTTGCGATGATGAGCAAGCCGGCGCAGGGAGCCGCGACATGAAACAGTTTGTGACCTTGATACGCCGCGAGTTCTGGGAGCACCGTGGCCTGTGGATGGCGCCGCTGATCGCCGCCGGATTCCTGATCGCCGCCGTCGCGCTGAGCGGTCTTTCCTCGGGTGGCTTCAGGATCAGCATCGATGACCAGCATTTCAATTTCGCGCAGGCCATCACCCAGGATCAGAAAGCCAAATTGTTCGGTGTCGGCATCGCCGCGCTCGGCCTGCCGATCCTGATTACGATGGTGGTCGTGGTCTTCTTCTATCTGGCTGACGCGATGTACGGAGAGCGCAAGGACCGCAGCATCCTGTTCTGGAAATCAATGCCGGTCTCCGACAGCGCGACAGTCTGGTCCAAGGTCGCAACGGCACTGGCCGTGGTGCCGGTGTACGCGTGGCTGGTCGGCATGCTGACCGTGACCCTTGGATTCCTGATTGGCAGCATCCGGGTCAGTGGCACGCCGATCGAGAAGTTCGTGGCCTGGGACACCGGCATCTGGTTTCAGGTGCAGGCCATTGCGCTGGCTAACATGCTGGTCGCCTCGCTGTGGTACGCGCCCGTGGCCGGCTACATGCTCGCGGTATCGGCATGGGCTCGCCGCAGCGTGCTGATGTGGATCACCCTGCCGCCGGTCATTCTCGTCTGGTTGGAAGAGATCATATTCAAGACCAAATATGTCGCGGCATTCATTGGCCATCGGTTGACCGGGTTCTTCGAATACCTCGGCCGGGATTCGGGGCCGGCGCCCAGGGGCCCGGACCGTGCCCACGAGGATATGCAGTGGCTGAGCGAGCGGCTGGATGGCATCAGCGCGATCGATCTGTTAGGCCGCATCGAGCTTTGGGCCGGCGTGCTGGTGGCCGTAGGCCTGATCTTCGTCGCCATTCGCATGCGTCGCTATCGCGACGATACCTGAACGGGCGAGGTGACATAAGATCCTGTCGCAATTTGGCGGCATTGCGGGCCCGCACCGACCTGTCCATAGTAGTGATTGACCCGTTTGCTTGCGGAGAGGGTGGCTACCATGGATATGCGAATTGCAGTCGTTTTGGCGGGGATCGCGTGCGGGCTCAGCGCCTGCGGCGGTGGCGCGGGGAACTCGTCAACAGCCAACCAGAATGGCGCGCTCAGCATCGCGCTGACCGATGCACCTGTCGATGGCGCCACCAAGGTGGTGGTCAAATTCACGGCGATCGAAGTCAAGCCGCAAGGCGGCAACGCGCTGACGTTTGATATCCCGGACCGTTCAATCGACCTGCTGACGCTGGCTGGCGGCGGCAGCACGACCATCCTCGATGGCCAGACACTGCCCGCCGGAAATTACGAGTGGGTGCGTCTGCTGGTCGCGGCGCAACAGAACACCATGGACTCATTCATTGAGCTGAACACCGGCACTCAGCATCCACTGTTCATTCCGAGTGGCAGTGAGACGGGACTGAAGCTGGTCCGAGGCTTCGTGATAGCGGCCGGCGGCCGCACCGATTTCACGATCGATTTCGATTTGCGGCAGTCCATCGTGGCGCCGCCCGGTCAGGCGCCGAATTACTTCCTCAAGCCCGTGCTGCGCCTCATCAATAACCTGCAGGTGGGTACCCTCGCTGGCTCCGTTCCAACCGGGCTGATTCCGGTCGGCTGCACGCCATTCATCTATATTTTCACCGGCAGCAGCATCGTGCCGGACGACATCGATCCGGCGCCGGCGCCAGACGTCGATCCGCTGGTGTCGGTGCCGGTGCTGCTGGATAACGCGACCGGCAACTATCGCTTCCGTGTGCCGTTCCTCGAGGCAGGCAACTACACGGCGGCCTTCACCTGTGATGGCAAGCTCGATGCGCCGGACGCCGAGGACACGCTGCGGTTTTCACCGACGATCAACTTCACTGTCAATGCCAATCAGACCGTGACGATCGGATTCTAGGAGCAATCATGCGCACTTTGTTAGTTGCCGCGGTCGCGGTTTTGTCGATGTCGCTGGTGACCGATGCCTTTGCGGATCCACCCCCCTGGGCGCCAGCGCATGGCTATCGCAACAAGGACAAAGGCAAGGGCAAGGGCAGGTACGAACGGGAGCAGTATTACGTCGGCTATTCGGGCCGCGAATACGACCGCGACTACGACATCGTGCGCAGCGGCCGCTGCAATCGCGAAAAAGTCGGTGCGGTGATTGGCGGCGTGGTCGGTGGCGCCATCGGCAATGAGGTCGGCAGCCGCGACAACCGCGTGATTGCGACCATCCTGGGCGCCGCGGCCGGCGCGCTGATTGGCGCAAAAATTGGCCGTGACATGGATGATCGTGACCGGGCCTGCTGGGGCCAAACGCTCGAGTTGGGCACCACCGGGCGGCGCGTTGTCTGGATCAACGAAGCTAACGGCGTGCGCTATGACATCATGCCGGGCGACGGCTCGCGCAGCGGCGGGCGGGTTTGCCGCGACTACACGCTGGTGGAATACCGCGGCCGCAACAGCGTCAGGTCATCGGGCACAGCCTGCCAGGTGCGCTCGGGCGAGTGGGAACTCGAGCGCTAGGCGCCGAGGCGCCGCGGCTGCTGCGGGAGATCCATAGACAGGGCCTATTGAAATCATAAGAACAATTGATTTTTCATTGGGGCGCCGCAGCCCCATGATGGCAGCCATCAATCACGGAGAACTGCCATGCATCGCACCCGCAATGATCTGTCCGCCAGGACCCGCACCAAAGTTACCGCCCTGCTGGGACAGCGGCTGACTGACGCCGTCGCGCTGCGACTGGCCGTAAAGCAGGCGCACTGGAACGTCAAGGGTCCGGGTTTCATGGAACTGCACGAACTGTTCGATGAAATTGCCGGCCGGATCGACGGCCACGCCGACGAACTGGCGGAGCGGATTGCCGCGTTAGGCGGCGTCGCTGCCGGAACCGCCTCTGTGGCTGCGGATTCACGGCTTGGCCGCTACCCGGACAATGTGTTCGAAGGCCGGGCGCACCTCGCCGAGCTCGCGGACCGGGTCGCTGCGCTCGGAAAGTCGACGCGCGCCGGCATCAGCGCCGCGGCGCAGGCCGGCGACGAGGTTACTGCGGACTTGTTCAATGAAATTACCGGCGCGCTCGACAAGGATCTGTGGCTGCTGGAGGCCCATTTGCAGGCCGATCGCTGACGGGGCAAGGACCGGCTCCGCCACCAGGGCCGGCAATAGTCGTTACCGGGGTCCTGCGCTAAGCTGTAGCTTGGATGCAGCACTTCTACGAGACGCAGCGTAACGGCGCGCAGCTGGCGTTGCGGCTGGCCGGCCGCTGGTGCGCCGCGGAAGCGGGCGCCATCGAGCCGCAGCTTGCAAGTCTGGATACCCGCGGCCTGCAGCGCATCCTCGTTAGCACCCGGGACCTCGCCGACCTCGATATCTCCGGCGCCTGGCTGCTGTGGCGCCTGGCGCGTGACATGCGTGCCGCAGGCACCGAGTTCAGCTTCGTCGATGGCGAGCCAGAACAACTGGGCCTGATCGATCGTTCGCTGGCCGACGCAGGCGCGTTGCCGCCGCTGACATCGGCGCCTCACCATGAAGACTTCCCGGGAGAGGATACGTTTGCCGCAGTAGGACGGCGGGCGGTGCGCAGCTGGCATGCGCTGGTCAATGGACTTGGCTTTGTCGGCCAGGTAAGCATGATGTTAGGCCGGGCCGCGCGGACGCCGAAACGCTGGCGGCCGACTTCGATCGCCCGGCACGTCTACGACACCGGTGTTACGGCGATACCGATCGTGGCGCTGATAGGCTTTCTGATCGCAGTCATCGTCGCCTACATGGGCGCGCAGCAGCTGCGTAAGTTTGGCGCCGATATTTTCGTGGTTGACCTGGTGACGGTCGGCATGCTGCGTGAAATGGGCGTGTTGCTGACGGCAATTATCGTCGCAGGCCGCTCCGGCAGTTCCTTTGCCGCGGAAATCGGCGCGATGAAATTGAACGAAGAGGTCGACGCCCTGCACGCAACCGGCGTCGATCCGATCGAAGTTCTGGTGCTGCCACGGATGCTGGGACTGATGATTGCACTGCCGCTGCTGACCGTGGTTGCCGACGCCGTGGGACTTGCCGGTGGGGCGCTGCTGTGCCGGTTTCTGCTGGACATGCCGTTCGTGCAATACATCGAACGGATGGACGAAGCCATCGGCTCGTTTACCTTCTGGGCCGGCATTGTCAAGGCGCCGGTGTTTGCGATCCTGATTGCCACGGCCGGCGCCTTTCGCGGCCTGCAGGTGCGCTCGTCCTCGCGTGAGCTCGGCCGGCTGACAACAGTTGCGGTGGTGCAGGCCATCTTCCTGGTGATACTGTTCGACGCCTTGTTCGCCGTGCTGTTCATGGAGCTCGACATATGAGCGAGTCCATCATCGAAGTGCGCGGTCTGGTAAATCGCTTTGGCGCGCAGGTCGTGCACGACGGTCTCGACATGACCGTGGTCGATGGCGAGGTGTTTGGCATTGTCGGTGGTTCCGGGTCCGGCAAATCGGTGTTGCTGCGAACCATCCTGGGCCTGCACCGCCCGCAGGCCGGCAGCGTCAAGTTGTACGGCCGCGATATCACCAACCTAACAGAAAGCGAATTGCGGGACGTCAAGAGCCGTTACGGCGTCACCTTCCAGGCGGGCGCACTCTTTACGTCGCTTACGGTGCTGCAGAACGTCCAGCTGCCGATGCTGGAACACCTGCAGATGTCGCCGCGCGTGCTCGATGAACTGGCAATGTTGAAAGTGCGCATGGTGGGCCTGCCAGCCGACGCCGCCCGCAAGTATCCCGCGCAACTGTCCGGCGGCATGATCAAGCGCGCGGCGCTGGCCCGTGCGCTGGCCCTGGATCCGCGCCTGCTGTTCCTGGACGAACCTACCTCGGGCCTGGACCCTATCAGCGCGGCGGCGTTCGACGAGCTGGTGCTGAAGCTGCAGCAGCAACTCAAATTGACGGTGGTCATGATCACGCATGACCTGGACACGATCTTTCGCGTCTGCAATCGTGTCGGCGTGATCGTCGATCGTAAAATGGTGACCGACAGCCTGCAGGGTATTGTCTCGCATCCGCATCCGTGGATTGCCGAGTATTTTCATGGGCAGCGCGCCGGACGGTTCGTCGCTGCGGCCGGGAGCTAACATGGAACGCGAAGCGAATTACGCAGCGGTCGGCGCTTTTGTGCTGCTGTTGATCACGATGGCCAGCCTGTTCGTGTACTGGTACTCCAAGGGTACCGAGCGCCGCGATTACCAGCGCTATGAGATCTATTTCGACGGCAGCGTCAGCGGTCTGACGCGCGGCAGCACGGTCCGCTACCTGGGCGTGGATGTCGGCCGCGTCATCGACCTGCGCATCGACAAGCGGGCGCGGGCGCGGGTGCAGGTGATCGCTGACATCGACACGTCCGCGCCGGTGACCGACTACACGGTAGCGGAACTTTCGCTGCAGGGCGTGACCGGGCTGCTGTACGTCGACCTGGTCACGAAGCGCGCCAACATGACCATGGGCAGCGTGGTGACGAGCGAAAATTATCCGGTGATCCCGTCAGTGCGCTCGAGCTTTGATGTGTTCGTCAGCAGCCTGCCGGAAGTCGTGGCGTCGGCAGGGCAGGTTGCCGAGCGCGTCAAACTGCTGCTCAACGACCAGAACATTGCATCGGTCAACAACCTGCTCGCCAATCTCGACAAGGCCAGCCGCAACCTGCCGGCGACCATGCGCGAAATCGACAGCCTGGTGCACGATCTGCGCGGCACCGCCCAGGAAGTGGAGCGCGTGGCAAGCAGCCTGCGTGGCGTGACCGATGAAGCCGGGCCTGAAATCAAGGCAACGCTGGCACGGGTGCGCGTGGTCGCGGAAAACCTGGCCAGCACAAGCGGGCGTCTCGATCGGATGGTTGCGGACAATCAGCAGGACACGCGGTCATTCACTCGTGACAGCCTGCCGGAGCTCGAACGTCTGCTGCGCGAATCGCGGGTCGCGGCCCGGGAATTCACGGAGCTGGCGCGCAGCCTGAAGGGCAATCCGTCACAGATTATTTACCAACCCGCCAGCGGCGGCGTGGAGATACCGCGATGAAACGCTTGTTAGTACCTCGCCCGGTCATCGTGCTCGGCATCAGCCTGTTCGTCAGCGCCTGCAGCGGATTGCACAGCAGTGGAGCCCCGGCGGTCACTTACAATCTGCGCGCCGCGGCTGCGTCAGCCACGGCCGACGCGCCAGCGGCGCCGAGCCGGCTGAAGGCGTTCAGTCTCCAGGTATTGGCGCCGGTTGCCGGACCCGGGTTGGATTCCGACGCCATCGTGTTGACTGCGCCAGATCACCGGCTCGAGCATTTTGCCGCGAGCAAATGGGCGGCGCCCGCACCGAGGATGTTAGCCAGCATGGCGGCGGAGACCCTGCGCAATCGTGGGGTGCTGGCGGCCGTACACGACGACTTTTCGCCTTTTCCAGGCGATTACCTGCTGCGCATTACGATTCGGCGTTTCGACGCCGACTATGCGGCTGGTACCGGCGCTGCACCGGCAGCGACCGTGGTGCTGGACTGCGCGGTTGGTACGCGCGTAGATCGCAAGTTGTTAGCGACTTTTGTCGCGCAGGCTACGGTGCGGGCCGATGACAATCGCATGGGCGCGGTAGTAGCGGCGTTTGAGCAGGCAACCCAGGATGCAATGGGCAAGCTGACCGAGCAAACCCTCGCAGTCATGTCGATCGAGGCAGCGGCGCACTAGCGCCTGCCTTGCGGGTCCGCTATGGCCTGGCGCGCAGTGCGGCCCGATCCACTTTCATCTGTTTGACGTCGACGCGCCGGATTTCACTGATAGGGCAGCGTTGGTCCTTGACCTGCACGGAATCGAACTTCGTGACCGACGAGCCGGTGCGCCTGACGGCAATGCGCTCGGCAAACTGCAGGTTGTCGCAGTGGTCCCACACCGTCAGCAAATAAGCATCGTTGATGCCGGTCCAGACAACCAGCTGATTGCGGGACACGGCTGTCCAGCTGTCAAAATTGAAGGCGGTGAACCTGTCGATCGGCTCGCCGGCGTAGTCCCGATACCGCATGTCGGCCTGCTCGCCCGTGGCTTTGGTGACGGTGCCGGCACAGCCCGCCAGCGCAGTGGCAATAATGAAGGACGCGATAGCTGATTTCCGCATGGTCTTCTCCTGCTGACATACGGTTGACCTGCGGCCCCGGCCGTTAGTTCCCGTAGCGCCGCGCTCTGGTCGGGTATCATCGAGGTCATGCAGTCGCCATTGTACAAGTCCCTGTATTTCCAGGTATTGATTGCGATTGTGCTGGCCGTACTGTTAGGCGTTGTATGGCCCGATTCGGCCGTGGCGTTCAAGCCACTCGGCGATGGCTTCATCAAGCTCATCAAGATGCTGATCGCGCCGATCATCTTCTGCACGGTGGTGCTCGGTATTGCCGGCATGGAAAAACTCAAGCACGTCGGCAAGACCGGCGGCCTGGCGCTGCTGTACTTCGAGATTGTCAGCACGCTGGCGTTGATCGTTGGCCTGGTCGTGGTCAATGTCTTCCGCCCTGGCGCGGGCATGAATATCGATCCGGCCAGCCTCGATGGCAAGGCAGTTTCCCAGTACACGAATGCGCCGACCCAACTGCAGGGCGTGACGGAATTCCTGCTCAACATCATTCCGGCAAGTGTGATCGATGCATTCGCGAAAAATGACATTCTGCAGGTGCTGCTGTTTGCGCTGCTGTTTGGCTTCGGCCTGCACGCGATTGGCGGCCGCAGCAACGCGGTCTATGAACTGATCGAAAAACTGTCGCAGGTTCTCTTTCAGATCATCAACATGATCATGCGCCTCGCGCCCCTGGGCGCATTCGGCGCGATGGCTTTTACGGTTGGCAAGTACGGTCTGGGCTCGCTGGTTTCGCTGGGCAAGCTGATGGCGTGTTTCTATCTGACCTGCCTGATCTTCATCCTGCTGGTGCTCGGCGCCATAGCCCGTGCCCACGGCTTCCGCGTGCTCCATCTCGTGCGTTACATCCGGGAAGAACTGTTTATCGTGTTAGGCACGTCGTCATCCGAGTCGGTGCTGCCGCGCATGCTGAAGCGCATGGAGGCGCTCGGCATCAGGAAAACCGTCGTTGGCCTGGTCATCCCGGCCGGCTATTCATTCAACCTGGACGGAACCTCGATCTACCTGACGATGGCCGCAGTGTTTGTTGCCCAGGCCACGAACACGCCGCTGGATATCTGGCACCAGCTGACTTTGTTAGCGGTCCTGTTGATTACGTCCAAGGGCGCGGCAGGCGTCACTGGCAGCGGCTTTATCGTGCTGGCCGCGACGCTGTCGACAGTCGGCCATGTGCCGGTGACGGCACTGGCGCTGATTCTCGGCATTGACCGATTCATGTCGGAAGCGCGGGCCCTGACCAACCTGGTCGGGAATGCGGTCGCGACGATCGTGGTCGGCAAGTGGTGCGACGCGGTCGACGAGGCCACGCTGAAGGACCAGCTCGCAGGCGCTAGAACGTCGACAAGCCCGTCGCCTCCATGATCCGGTACATCCAGTAGCTGCCCTGGGAAGTGTCCACGTAGGCGCCGAGCTCGGCGGTATATTCCGACCCGCGTGGACCCCGATTGAACCACAGCGTGTCAAACCAGCGCGTCAGCTCACCGGCCACCGGCGCGTCGAGCGGCATGTTGGCGGCAAGGTTGGCCTCGAGGTTGTAGTCGTCCAGGTTGCGGCGCGTCAGGTTGGCGGAACCTAACATGACCCACAGGCGCGAACCCGAGCGGATCATCACGACCTTGGTGTGAAACTGCTCGCCCTTGGTGCGGTACCAGCGGATCTTGATCGCGCCCTGGCTCGCAGCATTCAGCTCGGCGGCCAGCGGGCGTCCGGGAATGCCATTCTTCTCGCGACCAAAGGCATCTTTGTTAGGGTCGAGAATCAGGCGGATCACGACACCACGGGCGGCGGCGGCGACCAGCGCGCGCACCGTGTCGCGTTCGGCGAGGTAAAACATGCCGATGTTGACTTCATCGCCGTTGCGCGCCGCTTGCAGGCGTTCGAGCAGCGCATCACGGATCGCGCTTTCAGTCAGCACCTGTACCTGCGCGGCGGCTGCGGCCGCCTTGCCGGTCAGCGGCGCTGCAGCGGTGGGCGGCCCGGCGGCCAGCGGGAGATTGCCCTGCCATCCGGAAAAGCGCGCTATTTCCAGCTCGCTGGCCAGCAACGGCAGCAACGCGGGTCCGCGTACGGCCAAAGCCATGTTGGAGTGCAAGGCGCTGGCATCGTGAGCGTTCAGCGAGCCGACCACGCCGACCATGCCGTTCCCGGCGTCATCTGCTAACAACACCTTGCGGTGGTTGGCCTTCATGTTCAGCAACCGGGCCCAGGCGCCGACACCGACCTTGTCGGGACCTTCATCCAGCGGGTTGGGCAGCAGGCCGTCGCTGGCGCCAGCGCCCCACCATTTGATGAGCAGGCGCCAGACGGCTGAATAAACCGGATTGGAGTCGCGCAGCTTGTCCAGGTCGGTGACCACGACGGTAATGCCGGCGCGCCGCAGCAGCGCGAGATCCACGGACGGCGCGCCGCCATAGGCGTCATTGACAGGGTCGGTGATGACCAGCAACTGCAATTGCGGATTACGGCGCCGCGCCTCCAGCAGCGCGTCGCGCAGTTCGCGCGACAGCTCCCGCAATCCCGGGTTGTTAGCAGCCGGACTGCTGCGCAGCGCGCCGCGCCAGGGATTGAACAGGAACATATCGAGGACGATGAATTGGCGCGCGTCGCGGATGATGCGCAGCATTTCATCGAAGATCTGCTGCTGCACGACCGGGCGGCCATAGGGGTCCGCGGTGGTGGTGTCGACCAGCAGGCGCAGGTCGCTGGCGGCAACCGTCGTTGGGAGCGATGCAATGCGCAGGCCCGGCGGCAGGGGTTTTGTGGTGTGGTAGATCGCTACCGCTGCCCAGACGCCGATCAGCGCTGATCCGAGGGCACGCCGACGCCAGCGGCGGCGTTTTTGTTGCGCGCGCGCCGCATCGGCTGCGGATGCGTCCATGGGGTCCACCGGCGGATTTTACGGCAAAGCGACTGAACCCGAACCGAACACTTGTGCGTTAGAGCTTTCAGCCGCGATTCACGCCTGCGCGACCAGCATGGGTGTCAGGACGGCAAGCAAGGAGTGTTGATTATGGACAAGGTACTTTCTGCTACATGGGCCGCTTTGTTGCTGGCGGGCAGTTTCGCGACCCACGCGACCGCTGCCCACAACCCCGCAGGCGTGACGGTCGAGGTACTCGATGCGCGCGGCCGCAACTTCAGCGAGTATCCGCTAACAAATAGCGGCACCAGCACCTATCGTGCCTACCTCAAGGCGCGGCGCGGTGCGCCTTACAGCATTCGCGTCAGCAACCGCACCGGCGAGCGCGTTGGCGTGGTGATCGCCGTAGATGGGCGCAATATCGTCTCAGGACAACGTTCAGACCTGCGGCCCCAGGAAGCCATGTATGTGCTTGAGCCCTGGGAAAGTGGCGATTACCGCGGCTGGCGCACGAATTTGAACGATGTGCACGAGTTCTACTTCACCGAGTGGCAGGACTCCTACGCCGAAGCCTTTGGCGATCGCAGCGCGCAGGGCGTCATCGCCATGGCCGTGTACCGTGACCGCGACTGGCAGCGGCGTCTCGAGGAGGAGCGGCGGCTGCAGGACGAGCAGCGCCGTTACAAGGAGCAGGCGTCCGGCGAGAACGCGGCACCGGGACCGTCGAGCGATAAAGCGGGCTCCAGCCGCGCCGAGCAGTCGAAAGCCGCTGGCTCTGCTGCGGCAGCGCCTCCCGGCACTGGATTCGGCGAGCGCCGCTATGACCCGGCGCGGCGCGTCGAGTTTTCCGCCGAGAGCCGCCCGATGAGCCGCAGTTTCATCAAGTATGAGTGGCCGGAAACCCTGTGTCGCAAAGGCATTGCCTGCGATGACGAATACCCGCGCGAGCGCCGCCGTCGCAATCGCTTCTGGCCCGATGACGGTTATGGCTTTGCGCCATATCCGCCGGGGCGGCACTAGCCGGAGTGGCCGAAATCCAGGGGCGGCGGGCGGTCCGGCGCGCGGCGGCTGCAATCAGGCGAATAGTTGCAGCATCTGGTCCGGCGCCGTCCCTGGAATTTCGCGCTGGTAACGCAGCCCGATCTTTTCCAGCACGCGAATCGATGCCTTGTTATGCGCGGAGACGATCGCGCAGATGCTTGCCAGCCCCAGCGCGGACCTGCCGTACTGCAGGCAGGCGGCGGCGGCTTCGGTGGCGAAACCACAGCCGAATGCGGCCGGCAGGAACGCATAGCCCACATCCGGATGCTCCAGCGTGTCGCGCTTCAGGAGCCCGCACAGGCCTAACACCGCGTGGCTGTTTCGATCCTCAACGACCCACAAACCCATACCGTGCTGGCGATAGGAGGCACGGATGTTGCTTTCGATGTACTGGCGCGAGTCATCGAGCGTGCGCACCCGGCGATCGCCGATGTTGTTGATGAAGTCGCGGGTGTTGAGCAGCTGCAGCAGGAAAGCGGCGTCGCTGTCCTCGATTTCGCGCAGCTGCAGGCGCGCGGTACAGAGAACCCGGGTCACGAGGCCGCTCGCGCTTACGCGCGAGCCGGAGCCGACTGCATGTCCGGCATTTCCGCCGGCAGCAACGATGCATAGGGCACCGAGCCGGCGTGCTGACGCACCAGCAGCGCCAGCAATTCATCGGCGGTACAGGGCTCGCCAAACAAGCGGCCCTGTGCCAGCGTACAGTTGTGCTCGCGCAGGAATTCAATGTGACGCGCGGACTCGACGCCTTCGGCAATGACCTGCATTCCCAGGTTTCGGCCCATTTCGATGATGGTGCGTACGATGGTGGCGTCGGCCTCGTCATCGACCACATCGCGCACGAAACTCTGGTCGATCTTCAGCGTGCCGATCGGGAACTGCTGCAGCGCGGACAGGGACGAATAGCCGGTGCCGAAGTCGTCGATCGACAGATGCAGGCCCATCGCATACAGCTCATCTAACAAGCGCAGCGTGCGCTTGACGTCGGCCATCAGCGTGGTTTCCGTGATCTCGAGCTCGAACGAGGTCGGCGACAGCGCATACTTGCGGAAGATGGCGCGGCAACGCAGGATGAAACTCGCCTGGCGCAGCTGCTTCAGCGACAGGTTGAGCGACATGCGGCCGGGGTCGGGCAGCTCGCCTAACATCCGCTTGTAGTCCTGGCAGACGCGGTCCAGCACCCATTCGCCGATTTCCATGATGAGGTTGGATTCTTCGGCCATTGGAATGAACTGCGATGGCGGTATGTCGCCGTGGCCCGGCAGGCGCCAGCGCAGCAGCGCCTCGGCGCCCACGATGCGGCCGGTGCGGATGTCGACCTTGGGCTGGTAGCGAATCAGGAATTCGTCTTTTTCCAGGGCGCGGCGCAGCTTGCTCTTCAACATCAGGCGTTCGACCGCTGCCGAATTCATCTCGGTTGCATAGAACGCAAATGTGTTGCCGCCATTCTGCTTCGAGTAATACATGGCCGCGTCGGCGTTGCGGATCAGGTCGATGACATTCTCGGCATCCTGCGGCGCGAACGCGATGCCGATGCTGGAAGTCATGAAGACTTCCTGCTGGTTGACCTGAAAAGCCTTGCTGACCTGGTCGAGGATCGAACGGGCGAGATGCGCTATCGGGCCACGATTGTCCACGTCCGGCGGCAGCCCCTCGACGAACACCGCGAATTCGTCGCCGGCGAGGCGGCCGACAATCGCGTCCTTCGGCAGCGCGCGCGACAGCCGTTCCGACAGTATCTCGAGGGTGCGATCACCGGCATTGTGGCCGAAGGTGTCATTCACTTCCTTGAACCGGTCCATGTCGAGGTACAGCAGCGCCACCGACTGGCTCGATTTCACGGCGCGTGACAGTGACTGCTGCAACAGATGCTGGAACTGCATCCTGTTAGGAACCTTGGTCAGCGTGTCATAGCGCGCGAGATAACGGATGCGGCGCTCGGCGCGCTTGCGATCGGTGATGTTGCGGGCGACGAAAATGCTGCCCTGGAACTGCGGGTCATCGCTGCCGATCGGCGAGCCGGTAATGACCACCGGTATGGTCTGGCCCTGGCGCGTGCGCACCACGGTTTCGCGCGAATCCTGCGCAGCCTGCCGCGGGTCGAAATTGCTGCGCTCCGACTCTTCGAGCACCGACATGATGCTCTTGCCGATGAGTTCCTCTTCGCCGTAGCCGAGCAGCCGGCAGGCCGCCCTGTTAGCCATCTTGATCACCCCTTCGGGTGAGGCGACGAACACGGCGTCATTGATGCCGCTCAGGACCGAAACCAGGTAGCTGCGGGTGATGGTGGAATGCCGCAGGCGATGCCGGGTTCGTTCCAGCACTTCCCGCAGTTCGGCGAATTCCGGAGCCCCCGTGAGTTCGATGGGGCGGGTGTAATCTCCGTGGCCCATGCGCTCGACGCTGCGCATCAGTGCGGCGAGCGGCTTGCTGATGCCGCGCGCAGCCCACCAGGCCAGCAGACTGCTGAGCAGGAACACGAACAAGGTTCCGGCGGCGATCCACCACAGGTTGCGCTGCAGCTGATCGACGGCCGCGGAACGAATCAGGCTGGCGCCGGCCGCTCCCACCGAGCTGCCGCCGTCGGTGCCGACAAAACTCAAGGTCACTTTTACGTTGCCGATGGTCCTGGGCAGCTGCGTATCCGCAAACGGCCGGTACAGCGCTGTTACCTGGCTGGTCGCCGAGGCGCGCATGGTGTTATCGGCGTCGTCCGTGGTCCCGGGACGCTGCCACTGGTAGATACGCACGCCAGCCGCGTTCCAGACTGTTAGCCCGACGGTGGTGTCGTCTTCGGTGATAGCCTGTACCGCGGTTGCGACGCCCTGGTTGTCGCCGCTGTTCAGCGGCGCGGACACGACGTCGGCGACGTGCCGCGCGGTCTCACGCGCACGACTCTGCAGCTCGCGTGCCACTTCCTGGCGGGCGGTGGCGCGCGCGATTCCGCCGAACACTTCGGCGTTGCGCTCCCCCTGCCAGACGGCGAGCGTGCCGAGCAACGTGGCGCACAGAAGCGTGGCTCCGAGAACCGCAAGGATCAGCTTGGTTTTGAAATTCAGCTGACGCACGAGTTTATTGTCAGGTCTCTTTAGTTATGGTTATTCGCCCGATCTTACGCTGCCGTCCGGGTGGGTTCCACCGTCGCCATGCCGCGACGGTAGGCTAGACTCCCGGGGGTGAAAATCGAGGTCTGGTCCGATACCGTCTGCCCGTGGTGCTATATCGGGCTAAAACGGCTGCAAAAGGCCCTGGATCTGCGTCCCGGGATCACCGCCAAGGTACGGTGGCTGCCCTTTGAGCTCAATCCTGACATGCCGGAAGCGGGCATGGACCGTAAGACATATTTACAGCAGAAGTTCGGTGACCCTGATCGATTCAAGGGCATGCAGGGGACCATGCAACGCATCGCCGCGGATCTGGGCATCGATTACCGGCCGGAACGACAGGCCCGCATGCCCAGCACGCGCCGCTCGCACATGCTGATCGCCGCGGGCGCCGCGACCGGCCGGCAGACTGAACTCAAGGAGGCCATCCTGCGCGCCTATTTTTCCGACGGTCGCGACATCGGCGATCCCGCCGTGCTGCGCGACATCGCAGCGCCCTTTGGGATCGACGCAGCGCAGGTCGACGAGCTGCTGGCTGACAGCGAGTTGCGCGCCGCGGTTGCGCAGCACGAGGATGAAGCGCATCGCATGCAGATAAATGGCGTGCCGACTTTTGTCTTTGATCGCAAGGCAGGGTTCTCCGGCGCCCAGGAAGTCGAGGTCTTTCTGCAGGTACTGGATCGAGTTGCCGCCGATGCTGGACGCTGAGGCGCTAACAGGCCGGTCGCGGGCCCACGTCGTCGACCTGGAGAACCCGCGCTGCGCGCTGCACCCGCTTACCGCACCCGCCTGGCTGGAACTGCGCGCGGCAGCGGCGCAGGCGGGGTTCGACCTGCATCCGATTTCCTCGTTCCGGGATTTTGACCGCCAGCTGGGAATCTGGAACGCCAAGTACCGCGGCGAAAAGGTTTTGTTAGACCGCGATGGCCGGCCGCTGGATCATGCCGCGCTGCCGCCGGGCGATCTGGTTGACACGATAATGACCTGGTCGGCATTGCCTGGCGCGAGCCGGCACCACTGGGGCTCGGATCTCGACGTGATCGACCTCATTGCCCTGCGCGCCGAACGTGCCCGCAATCCTGAATTCCATGCGCAGATGACGCCGGCGGAATTTGCGCCTGGTGCGCTGTTTGGCCCATTGAATCGGTGGCTGGGCGAGAACCTGGCGCGCTTCGGTTTCTTCCGGCCGTATGCCGCGGATCTCGGTGGCGTGATGCCCGAACCCTGGCACATCAGTCATGCCGCCGTGGCGGGTCCGGCGCTGGCTGCGATGCGGCCCGAGATGCTGTCCGCGGCCCTGTCCGTCGGCGACGTCGCCGGCGCGGAGCAGATTCTGCCGCGAGTGCCTGAGTTATTCGAACGCTATGTACAGCGGGTCGCGGCGCCGATCCAGCCCTAGCGACTCGCCCAGGCGCGGCGGATGTAATTCGCCATCAGCGTGCGCATCGAGGTGACCGCATCCGGCACCGCGGTGAACAGCGGCGGCGTGCGGCGCAGCATGTGCCAGCTCTCGCTGCGCAGGATGTCCTGCAGGTATTTCATGTTGCGCTCGATGGACTCGATGTACGGATTACGGCCATCGAACAATGCTTCGTAATGCCGGTACGCCGCGCCAAATCCCTGATCGAGGCGCTTGGTGCGGGTATCGTCGACGAACTTCGGTGTCTGCCGCAGCAGATCGAGGCCCGAGGCGTAACGCACCGCCGGGTAACCCTCGGTGCCCTTGTCCAGTGCCACGCCGCCTAACACGAACTCCGGATACAGCCGGTCGCGGCATTTCTCCAGGTAGCAGCGGTCGGCAAGCTGGGCGACCATGTCGGCGGTGCCCATCAGCGCGCCGAGCTTTGCGTCTATGGGGTCATTGAACTGCAGCTGCGCGAGCGGTTTCTCGTAGCCCGTGCAATGCATGACTTCCGTAACGACCGGGACCCACTG
>DAIQQI010000178.1:0-6817 GCA_036786925.1 Steroidobacteraceae bacterium | reverse complement strand
CGAGCCTCAAGGACCAGCTGTCCGTGTTCGTCGACCTGCAGGGCCAGGACGAGGGTTCGGCCAAGTCTGCCGAACAGACGTTCGACCCGATCCTGCTGCGTCCCGTGGACGAGCTCGAGCTCACCGTGCGCAGTGCGAACTGCCTCAAGGCGGAAAATATCCATTACATCGGCGATCTCGTGCAGCGCACCGAAGTCGAATTGCTGCGCACGCCGAATCTTGGCAAGAAGTCGCTCACCGAAATCAAGGAAGTCCTGCAGAGCCACGGCCTGATGCTGGGCATGCGGCTCGACGGCTGGCCGCCGACGGGATTACGACACGACGAGCCCCGCAGTCTGGTCTAGACGCAGTCTGGTTCAGGACTGCCTGATTGCGGGCTGTTTCATAGTAGAGGTTGTTAGATCATGCGACACAGACTTTCCGGGCGGCAGCTTTCGCGCAAGGCACCGCATCGACACGCGTTGATGCGCAACTTGAGCGTCGCCTTGTTGCGCTACGAGTCCATCCAGACCACCTTGGCCAAGGCCAAGGAGCTGCGCCGCGTGGTCGAGCCGCTGATCACGCTTGCAAAGACTGACACCGAATCGCGTCGCCGCCTGGCGTTTGCGCGCTTACGCGACAGCGAAGTCGTGGCCAAGCTGTTCAGTGACCTGGGCCGTCGATTCAGCGGCCGCCCTGGTGGCTACACGCGCATCCTGCACATGGTGCCGCGTCCGGGCGACAATGCATCGATGGCGCTGATGCAGCTGGTCGAGCGCCCCGGCCCGGTCAGTGTTCCGGCCGCGGACGACGCCGCCAAACCCAAGGCCGAAGGCGCCGCGCCCAAGGCAACTGCAGCCAAGGCCAAGACCGAGCCAGAAGCCAAGCCGAAAGCCAAAACCCAGGCCAAGGTCAAGGCGAAAGCCAAGGCCAAAGCAAAGAGCAAGGCCAAGGCCAAGACCAAGTCAAAACGCTGATCGCCCGCGCGATCCCCTGATTTGTTAGCCACCATAGCCGGCCGGCGGGTATCCCGTCGGCCGGCTTGCTTTTGCGGGCTCGCCGCCGGCCATGCCCGGGTTGGCGTAATAGACAATCATCCGTTCAATGAGCGGGCCGCGCAGCCAGAAGAAATTACAGTTCTGCAGCCTCTGCGTGCCCAGGGATTCGTAGGCCGAGCCGGGTCTGGGTGTTAGCGTGACCTCAAAGGTTGCCGCGCAGCGGTGCTGCCCGACATCCACGAAGTGCGTGAAATCGCTGAAAACCGCCTGGAAATTGCCGTTCAGGTGCCGCCAGAAGTCGCTGAGGTGAGACTCGCCCGGGCCGGGCTGACCCTTCAGGATTCGCGTCGGGTTGTCGCCATGACGGATCAGTATCTCGGCATCCGGCGTGAAGCAGGCCAGCACCTCGGCCTGCCTGTTCAGGCTAACGTTGCCGAAGTACTGCTCCTCTACCAGCCTGACGTAGTCCGAATATTGCATGTTTGTGCTAGCCTAGCGATTCCTGTGTGGCGACAGGGTTTCCAAAAAATCAACTTAAATTGGGGAGACCTGCAATGAGTTTTGCATCTGAGTTCAAAGAGTTTGCCATGAAAGGCAACGTGGTCGATCTCGCGGTCGGCGTCATCATCGGTGGCGCGTTCGGCAAGATCGTGGCGTCGTTCGTTGGCGATATCGTCATGCCGTTGCTCGGCAAGCTCGTCGGCGGAGTCGATTTTTCAACCCTGGGCGCCAGCCTCGGGATGGCCGCCGACGGCAAGACCGAGATCATGCTGAAATACGGCGTGTTTCTGCAGGCGGTTTTCGATTTCGTGATCGTTGCTATCGCGATCTTCATGGCCATCAAGGCGATGAACAAAATGAAGAAACCCGCTCCCAGCGCACCGCCGCCGCCGCCACCGGCGACCGAAGTGCTGCTGGGCGAAATCCGCGACCTGTTGAAGAAATAATCAACCGCGCGGGTTGTTAGCCAGCCATTCCGGGCGGCGGCCTCAGGCCGCTGCCCGGAATGCATTGCGAGTCAGGTTTTCGGGCGGACCTGCCGGCTGCACCGCCAGGTTGTCCTCGATCCGGATGCCGCCAAAGGGCTTGAGCGCCGCCACTCGTGACCAGTCGATGGCCTGGCCGCGCCCGTCCGCGCGCGCTTCAGCTAACAACGCGTCGATGAAATACAGGCCGGGCTCCATGGTGACTACGAAACCAGGCTCGAGCACGCGCGTCAGGCGCAGGAACGGATGACCGTCCGGCCGCGCGATCGTCCGGCCACTGTCGTCGGCCCACAGGCCGCCCGCGTCATGTACCTGCAGACCTAACAAATGACCGATGCCGTGCGGGTAGAAAATGCGGATCAGGCCGCGATCCTGGGCTTCATCCAGGCTGCAACGCAGCACGCCTGCATCGATCAGCACCTGGCCGATTCCCCGGTAGGACATCAGGTGAATATCGCGCCAATCGACGCCAGCGCGCGTGCGTTCGCAGAGTTGCAGCTGCAGCTTGTCCATGGCGACGATCAGGTCCGCGAAGTCGCCTGGCACTGCGGCATGGGTACGCGTGATGTCGCTGGCGTAGCCGGCGAATTCAGCGCCGGCGTCGATCAGCAGGGAATGCCGCACAGCCGGGGGCTCACGCTCCTGCACCTGGTAGTGCAGCACCGCTGCGCCTTCGTTGAGGGCGATGATTGGGTTGTACGGTAATTCCTGTTCGCGCAAACCGGTGCCGCGCAGGAACGCCAGCGAGATGTCGAACTCAGAACCGCCGGCCGCAAAGGCTTTGGCAGCAGCCAGGTGACCACGCACGCCCAGCAGGTTGGCGGTCCGCATCGCCGCCAGTTCGTAGGGCGTCTTGACGGCCCGCGGGAACTCCAGCCGTACCAGCAGGTGTTCCGGATTCACCGCACCAACTCCGAAATTTGTCAGCTCCGGGAAAGCCTCGCCGACGAACGCACAGCGGCTCAGGTCCCCGGGCAGGGCCGCGCGGGCGGCGGCGCGACTGCTAACAACGCGGACCTCGAAGCACGCAACCCACTCCTGCTCGGGCAGGCTGGCAGGTTTGTGCCAGTAGTCATCGTCGCGATGGAAAATCAGCAGCGGTTTTGCGCCCGGCGCGAAATAGACAAAAGACTCCGGCGCATCGGTGAGGGGCAGGAATGCCTTGAAGGGCGCATTGGCCCGGAATGGATAGTGGCTGTCGTCGCGGTAGACCAGCCTGCGAGTCCCGGAGAACAGCAACAGGCCTTCATAACGGCTGGCCGCCAGTGCCCTAGCGGTATGACTAGCTACGACCGACAGGTGGTCAGCAAAAAGGGCGGACTGGCCCGCTGCCTGGTGGGATTCCATAAAAATCCTGTTTTTCCGGTATTTGGAGCGACGGGAGCCGTTGCCGGCATTCTACGCAGCCGGGGCCTGCCTTGACAGGTGTCGCGCGGACGCATCGAATTGGAATCTTTGTCGCCCAATACAGACATTTTTCGTTAGACGGGTTTTCAACCGGAACGACTATCCTTAGAATCCACGCGCGATCTTTCGATTGCCAGACAAACTAGCTAGGTTGTTTGATTTACGATCAATCCATTAACTTTTCGGGGAACTGAGAAAATGAAGACGAAACTTGCACTCGCAGCCGCCATTGCGGCGCTCGCGTTGGTTGCTTGCAGCAAGCAGGAAGCTGCTCCGGCTGCTGAGGCTGCTGCTCCGGCTGCTGAAGCCGCTGCCGCTGCCGCCACGGACGCCGCTGCGACCGCCACGGACGCCGCTGCTGCCGCCACGGACGCCGCTGCGACCGCCACGGACGCCGCTGCCGCTGCTGCTGCTCCGGCGGAAGCGCCGAAACAGTAATATTCCTTCCAGGGAAATTACGAAGCCCGGGTGTGATGGGATGCCATTCGCCCGGGCTTTTTTATTGGGCTTGCCAATCCGCGGATTCAGCTCATGACGGTTGCAGTTCGTGACGCGCGCGGCGTGGCAACTGACCGCGCGTGGATCGAAGGCATGTACCGCGAGTATCTCGACGACCTGTCCGCGCCGCATACCGGACTCTTTCCCGCACTGGGTGAGATTGGCCACGGCGCCGCGGATCATTTCACGCGCTGGTTTGCCGACCGCAAGGTTCATGTGCTGACAATTCTGCGCGACGATCAGCCGGCGGGATTCGCGGTGGTTGCGCCCGGCGAAGCCGCGGGTGCGGTGCCGCGCCCGGACTACCGCATGGCTGAATTTTTTGTTAGCCGCCAGGCGCGCCGTGGCGGTGTGGGTGCGGCGGCAGCGCCGCTGATATTTGACCGCTTCGCGGGGCGCTGGGAGATTCTCGAGCATCAAAGCAATCGCGCTGCGGTCGGCTTCTGGCGGCGGGTCGTCGCCGTATACACGCACGGCAAGTTCGAAGAGCGGGTCATCAACGGCGAGGTTCGCCAGCGCTTCAGCACCGGCCCGGCCCGGCGGCCTGCTTGAAGGAAGGTCACGGCATGCACAATCGAAAAACAGCTCTGTTAGGTCGGGGATTACTCATGGTAACGCTCCTTTGCGGCGGTCGAGTAGCGCTGGCAGACAGGCCGGTGGGGCTTGAGTTTGCGACCCGCTCGGAAATTTTCGCGCCCCACGCGATGGCGGCAACCAGCCAGCCCCTGGCGACCCAGATCGCACTGGAGATCATGAAGAAGGGCGGCAATGCGATCGATGCGGCGATTGCTGCTAACGCGGCCCTCGGATTGATGGAGCCCGTCAGTAATGGCATTGGCGGCGACCTGTTCGCACTCGTCTGGGACGCCAAGGCGGGAAAATTGCAGGGATTGAACGCCAGCGGCCGCGCACCGCTGGGACTGACACTGGAGCAGTTGCGCGCCGAGCTGCAGCGCCAGGGTCTCGAGCGCATTCCGCCCTTCGGACCCCTGCCGGTCACGGTTCCGGGCGCCGTCGATGGCTGGTTTCAGTTGCACGGCCGCTATGGCCGCCTGCCGATGAGAGAAGTGCTGGCTCCCGCGATCCGCTACGCCCGCGACGGCTTCCCGGTGTCGGAAATCATTGCTCACTATTGGCAGCTCAACGCCAAGGCTCTGGAAAAATATCCGGGCTTTCGCGAAACGTATATGCCCGGTGGCCGGACGCCACGCAAGGGCGAGCTCTTTCGCAATCCCCTGTTAGCAGACACGTTGACGAAAATTGCCCGGGGTGGACGCGACGCGTTCTACAAGGGCGAGATCCCCGCCAGGATCGGCGCCTACATGAAGGCGCAGGGCGGATTCCTGAGTGCCGCAGATTTCGCAGCGCACCGCAGCGAGTGGGTCGCGCCGGTCGCGGTGAATTATCGTGGCTACGACGTCTGGGAGTTGCCGCCGAATGGCCAGGGCATGGTGGCGCTGCAGATGCTCAATATTCTCGAAGGCTTCGATCTCAAGGGCATGGGTGCGGGCAGCGCCGACTATCTGCATGTGCTGGCCGAGGCCAAGAAACTTGCTTTTGAAGACCGCGCGCGCTTTTACGCCGAGCCTGCGGCGATGACCGTGACGCCGGCGCAATTGCTGTCCAAGGCCTACGCAGCCGAGCGCCGCAAATTGATCGACATGCAGCACGCCGCCACCCAGGTGATGCCGGGCGACCCGACCAGTCTGCGCAGCGATACCATTTACATGACCGTCGCTGACCCGGACGGCAACATGGTGTCGCTGATCCAGAGCAATTATCGCGGCATGGGTTCGGGCATGACGCCGGGACTGGGATTCATTCTGCAGGACCGCGGCGAGCAATTCGATGTGGCGCCCGGGAGACCTAACAGCTATGCCCCCGGTAAGCGGCCGTTTCATACCATCATCCCGGCGTTTGTGACCCACGATGGCAAGCCGTACATGAGTTTCGGAGTCATGGGCGGCGCGATGCAGCCGCAGGGTCATGTCCAGATCATCGTCAACCACATCGACTTCGGTATGAATCTGCAGGAGGCCGGCGATGCCCCGCGCCTGCGGCACGAAGGCTCGAGCGAACCGGATGGCGTCCCGGCCACGCCGGGTGGCGGCGAAGTCATGTTAGAGCATGGGTTTGCGCCCGCCGTCGTGGCCGAGCTCGAGCGGCGCGGGCACAAAGTCAAGGTCGACAACGACGGTGGTTACGGCGGCTACCAGGCGATCGGCCGCGACGTGAATTCCGGCGTCTGGATCGGTGCATCCGAAAGCCGCAAGGACGGGCAGGCGGCCGGGTACTGACGGACCGGCGTCGCGGTCAGCGCGTGCGCGTTGCTAACAACGGCGCCAGGTAGGGTGCGGTGTAGGCACTGGAGTGCTTCGCGAGTTCCTCCGGCGTGCCGGCAAATACCAGCCTGCCACCCCTGGCCCCGCCTTCCGGACCCATCTCGATGATCCAGTCCGCGGTCTTGATGACATCCAGGTTGTGCTCGATGATCAGCACGGTGTTGCCCTCATCGCGCAAACGGTGCAGCACGGTCAGCAACTGCGCGACATCGTGGAAATGCAGGCCGGTGGTCGGTTCGTCCAGCACATATAGAGTGCGGCCGGTCGCGCGCTTCGCCAGCTCGCGCGCCAGCTTGATGCGCTGCGCTTCGCCGCCGGACAGCGTGGTCGCGTTCTGGCCCAGGCGCATGTAGGACAGGCCGACATCCATCAGCGTCTGCAGGCGCGACTGCAGCGCCGGCACGGCTGCGAACAGTCGCAGCGCATCTTCGACCGTCAGCTCGAGTGCGTCCTGGATGCTGAGGCCGCGCCAGCGAATCTCCAGGGTCTCGCGGTTGTAGCGCTTGCCTTTGCAGACATCGCAGGGCACATAGACATCGGGCAGGAAGTGCAGCTCCACCTTGATGACGCCATCGCCCTGGCAGGCCTCGCAGCGGCCGCCCTTGAC
>DAIQQI010000177.1:369-6827 GCA_036786925.1 Steroidobacteraceae bacterium | reverse complement strand
CGGACTCGTCCGGCGCTGTCCAGTAGCCGGACGCATTCATGCCCCGGCGGCCTGCCTGAGGCGCGCGCCACTCATTGGCAATAAAATGACTGCGCTCGCGAACCGACAGAAAGCGCTGCGCGCCTTCGGTCGCCGGGGCGATCGGTTGGATATCCAGTTTCATGTCTTGGCCCGCCTTTTCGCTGCCACGGTCGGCATATGACTCTCGTGATTCTTGAGATACCAGCTGGCGATCTCTTCGCGCGTCGCGAACCAGACACCTTTCAGTTTCTTGGCATAGCGCAGGAATTCGCGCAGCGCGCTGATGCGATACGCCCGGCCGCTGACATGCGGATGCAGACCGACATTCATGATTCGGCCGGTCTCGGCGCCTTCGGCGTACAGGACTTTCAGCTCTTCGATCAACACGTCGCGGAAATCGCGCGTCGTGAAGCCGCGCCGTGTCAGCAGGGTGAAGTCGTTGATCTCGTTGGTGTACGGCGTGGAAACAATCGGACCGTGCGGTGTGCGCAGCAGGTAGGGCTGATCATCGTTCATCAGGTCGCAATAAAAAATCAGCCCGTGCTGCGCCAGGATGTCCGCGGTCTGCAGCGTGCCGCGCAGGCTCGACGACAGCCAGCCGCGCGCCGGGCGGCCGACTGCCTGCTGGTACACTTTCAGCGTCCGCTCGATGACGTCACGTTCGCGCGCGGGGTCGCCCGCAAAATCTGTTAACAGTTCGCCCTGTTCGTAATTGTGCGCGACGATTTCGCAGCCGCGGCTCAAGGCCGCGTCCAGCATCGGCCGGCGGCGCAACGCGGTCTCGGCGTTGATCGTGCACGACGGCTTGACTTTCATCTCATCGAACAGCTTGAACAGCCGGAAGCAGCCGACGCGTTGACCATATTCACGCCAGGTGAAGTTGGGAAAATCCGGCGTGTTGCCCGGCAGCACATCCGGCAGGATCGGCGGGCCGCCGGCGTAGTAAGGCTTGTCGGTGTCCTTCAGCAGCTGCCAGGTCTCGAGATTCAGGGTCAGTATCAGGGCCACGCGCTTGCCCTTGGGCCACCGTAGCGGCAGCCGATCGGTTATCGCCGAATAGTCGTAATGCATGATCTGTCGTGCCCCGCTAACAAGTCGCCTGCAAAAAATTCCAATTTCCAGGCCCGACCGGAGGGCCGATTATCGAATCCCGACCGGACTCCCGGCTCGCGACCATTGTACCGTCCGTACAGTGGACATCAGCTTTTTGAGCGGCTCGAATTGACCTCGGTACATCTGTCTTAACCTTTGAAAAACCACGAGAGTTCCACCAAGTATGGAATCCACACGCCCGATCCGCGCGCTGATTCGCGGCCTCGACGCCCTCACGGTACTCAACCTCCGCAACGGTGCTACCGTGTCTGAAGTGGCGCAGGAAATCAAACTGCCCCGCACCACCACCTATCGCATCCTCGAGACTCTGAGCCACGCCGGCTATGTGTATCGCGATACCACCGACGACCGCTACCGCCTAACAATCATGGTGCGCGGCCTGTCGGACGGCTTCGACGACGAAGCCTGGGTCACCCAGATCGCCCGCCCCTACATCTACGAACTCGGCAAGGAAATCGTCTGGCCGGTCGCCATTGCCTCGCTCTCGGGGACCACGATGATGGTGCGGGAATCGACCGACCATCGCAGCCCGCTCGCGGTCGAGCGCTATTCCGCCGGTTTTCGCGTGCCTATCCTCATGTCTTCGGTCGGCCGTGCCTATCTCGCTTTCTCGCCGCAGTCACAGCGCGACAGCCTGCTGGAAATACTCGGCCGTTCGAGCAAGGAAGAAGACAAGCTGGCGCGTAACCGTACCGAAGTCACCAAAGTCCTGAACGATACCCGCCTGCAGGGCTATGCGTCGGCGGTACGACCGCGCCGTGTGTCCGATGAGCTCAGCATTGGCGTGCCGATCATGATCGAAGACCGGGTCCTGGCCGCGCTCAGCGTCCGCTTCTCAAGCTCGGCCGTGCCGATGAAGCTTGCGGTCGAGCGCTTCCTGCCCAAGCTGCGGGACACGGCGCAGAAAATCCGCCAATCCTTTGCCGACCAGCAGCGCGATCCGCCACAATCGCATCATCGCCCTGCGATCGCACGCCCTGCCGTCTGAAGGCGCGGCTGCCCAGGCGTAGTTCCAGGGGGTTCCGATGAATGCCGAACTGTCTGTCAATGCCGACCCGGTGATCGAACGCCTGGTTGCGCTGTTAGGCCGCGATGCGGTGCTGACCGACGCCACCGATCGCCAGTTCTATTCCACCGACATCTATCATGAAGGCCCGCCGGTGCGCGCCGTGGCCCGGCCGCGCAGCACCGCGGACGTGCAGGCCCTTGCGAAACTGGCGCTGGAGCACAAGGTCGCACTGGTACCGCGCGGCGGCGGCGCTTCGTACACCGATGGTTATGTGCCGCAGGACAAGGATTCGATTGCGGTCGACACCTCGCGCATGGACCAGATCGTCGAGATCAACGAGCGCGACATGTACGTGGTGGTACAGCCAGGGGTTAGCTGGGCGACGCTCAATGAGGCACTGCAGACCAAAGGCTTGCGGACGCCCTTCTTCGGACCCTTCTCGGGCCTGGTGGCCACCGTTGGCGGCTCGCTGTCGCAGAACAGCGTGACCTGGGGCAGCGGCGTGTTCGGAGTCTCCGGCGAAACGCCGCTCGGCGTCGAAGTCGTGTTAGGTTCCGGCGCCACCGTCCGCACCGGCAGCTGGGGCGGCGCCAACAGCGTGCCGTTCCTGCGCTCGTATGGCCCGGATCTCACGGGCCTGTTCATGGGCGACTGCGGCGCGTTTGGCATCAAGACCGCAATCTCGCTGCGCCTGATGCCGCGTAACAGCCATGTCATGGGCCTGTCCTTCGGGTTCAGGGATTTCGACAGCCTGGCCGCGGGTATGGAGGCCGCCGCACGCGAGGGCCTGAACCTGACCAATTTCGGCCTCGATCCGGCCTTGCAGCAGGGTCAACTCGGCAAGGCCGACACCGCAACCGCAATGCAATCGGCACTGGCCGTTTTCAAGACCTCGCGCAACGTGTTCGACGGCGCCCGGCAAGTGCTCAAGATGGCGGTAGCTGGCCGCAGCTTCCTGGACGGCGCGGTCTTTTCGGCTCACTGGATTGTCGATGGCCTGGACGATGCGCATTGCCGCGCGGCGGTCGGGCGCCTGCGCAAGGTGTTGCAGCCGCACGGCGCGGAAGTCGCGCCAACCGTCCCCACGGTTGCCAATGCCATGCCCTTCATGCCGCTCTACAACGTACGCAGCCCGCTGGGCGAGCGCTGGGTACCGGTGCACGGGATTCTGCCGTTCTCGCGCGTCAAGGCGTTTCGCGCCGAACTGACCGCGTATTACCAGGCCAATGAGGAGCGCATGAAGGCCAACAAGATCCGTTATGGCGGCATGTTCATGACGGTGAGCACCAATGCATTCCTCTATGAGCCCGTGTTTTATTGGCACGATTCGCTGAACATTGCCCAGGAGCGGCTGCTGCCCGAGGGCTATGCCGCCACGCTGCCGAAATTCGACGAGAACCTGCCCGGCCGGCGCATCGTCGAGGAAATGAAACGCGGCATCGCGGATATTTTCCAGAAGCACGGCGCGAGCCACTTGCAAATTGGCAAGTTCTATCCTTACATGCGGGGCCGCGATCCGGAGACGGCGCGCCTGATTCGGGATCTGAAGGCCTTGCTGGATCCTGCCGGGCGCATGAATCCGGGCTCATTGGGCCTGTAACAATCGTTCTGGATCAATTGCTTAGGTAAAGTATTTAACAACTCACTTCACGGTGAGCAACGGAGTCTTGGATGAAGCGAATTCTGGTCGGCATTAAGCGGGTGGTCGATTACAACGTACGCGTACGCGTCAAACCCGATGGCACCGGCGTGATGACCGAAGGCGTCAAGATGAGCATCAATCCGTTCGACGAGATTGCGCTCGAAGAGGCGCTGCGCATCAAGGAAAAAGGCGGCGCCGAAGAAGTCGTCGTCCTCAGCATCGGCAGCGCCGATTGCCAGCAGCAATTGCGCACCGCGCTGGCCATGGGCGCCGACCGCGCCCTGCATGTGCAGACGGATGCGACCCTCGAACCGCTGGTGGTCGCAAGGATCTTCAGGAAATTGCTGGAACGCGAACAGGCGTTCCTGTGCATCGTCGGCAAGCAGGCCATCGACGATGACTGCAACCAGGTCGGCCAGATGATCGCTGCGCTGTGGGATCGCCCGCAGGCGATGTTCGCGTCCAAGGTCGAAATCAATGGCGACAAGGCCACGGTCACGCGCGAAGTCGATGCCGGTCTCGAAGTCATCGAAATCGACCTGCCAGCCGTAATCTCCTCGGATCTGCGCCTCAATGAGCCGCGCTACGTGAAGCTGCCGGACATCATGAAGGCCAAGAAAAAGCCGCTGGAAACCATCGATCCTGCCGCGCTCGGCGTGGAACTCAAGGTCTCCGGCAAGATCACAAAGTTTGAACCACCGCCGCAGCGGACCAAGGGCGTGATGGTGAAGTCCGCGCAGGAACTGATTGACGCGCTGAAGGCCAAGGGAGTGCTGGCATGAGCAAGATTCTGGTTATCGCCGAGCACAACGGCGGCACGCTGCATCCTAACACCGCGAAATGCGTCGCCTGCGCGACCGGTATCGCCGGCGCCGAGATTCATGTCGGCGTGTTTGCGGCCGACGGCGCGGCCATTGCCGCGCAGGCTGCCAAACTGGCTGGTGTCGCCAAGGTGCGCGTCGTCAATAATCCGGCGAATGCGCATGCGCTGGCCGCAGTGATTGCTCCCCAGGTCGTGGCGCTGGCCGCGGGCTACAGCCACGTATTCGGCGCGTCGTCGACGTTCGGCAAGGACCTGACGCCGCGGGTCGCCGCCCTGTTAGGTGTCGGGCAGCTGTCGGATATCATGGTGGCTCTCAACGCAACCACGTTCCGCCGGCCCATCTACGCCGGCAACGCGATCGTCACGGTTGAAGTGCCTGCCAACGAGATCATGGTGGCCACCGTGCGCACCGCCTCCTTCCAGCCGGTTGAGGAAACTGGCAACGCTGCGGTGGAGAACGTCACGCTGGACGCAAAGATTCCGACGCATACCAGATTCGTGTCGGTGTCGGCGGCCAAGGCAGGCCGCCCGGACCTGGCAACCGCAGCCCGCGTCGTCTCGGGTGGTCGCGCGTTAGCCAGCGCCGAGAATTTCAATATCCTGTTCAAGCTCGCAGACAAGCTGGGCGCGGGCGTCGGTGCCTCGCGCGCCGCGGTCGATGCGGGCTATGCGGCTAACGACATGCAGGTTGGCCAGACCGGCAAGATCATCGCGCCCGAACTGTATATGGCCTTCGGCATTTCCGGCGCCATCCAGCACCTGACCGGGATCAAGGACGCGCGCACGATTGTCGCAGTCAACAAGGACAGCGAGGCGCCGATCTTTGAAATCGCGGACATCGGATTGGTGGGCGACCTGTTCCAGATCGTTCCGGAGCTGGAAAAGCTGCTGAGTTAGTTTGAAGCGCGAAGAGACAGAAAAGTGACAGTGCAGGGCAGTATTCAAAGGCGGCCGGCCGTCGCTCCCCGTTACTCGCTTTGGGCCGTCCGCCTTTGAATACTGCCCTGCACTCACCCGGGATTTCCCACGCTCTTCAAGCGACCACCCCAGATCCCGCACCTGTTTTTGGCCCCAGCCGATTCACGTGCTGTTAGTAATCGGTGAGACCCGCCTGCTTTCGCGAATGCGCATTTGCCGGGTGGCCGGCCCAAAGCGCCAAGAAATAGACCTGGCGGGGAGCGACGGCCGGCCACCCGGCAAATAGGCGCAGGCGCGAAAGTGGGCGGAACCAACAAATCTCAACGTACGCGGCGTTCTTTCATCCTCTTGATGGGGTTGATCGCAGGCCTGTCCGCGTTCGGCATGGCCAGCGTTGTCCCAAGCCTGCCGGGATTGGCACGCGCATTCGACCGGCCGCTGGGCGATGTGCAGTTCGTCGTGTCGATCTACCTGCTGGGCCTCGGTCTTTTCCAGCCGTTCCAGGGCATGCTCAGCGATCGGTTCGGGCGGCGGCCGGTCCTGCTCGCCGGGTTCGCGACCTTTTTGTTAGGCAGCATCGGCGCGGCGCTGGCGCCGAGCCTCTCGGTCCTGGTGCTGTGCCGGCTGCTGCAGGCCGCCGGCGTCAGCGTTGCCACGGTGGTCACACGGGCCATCATTCGCGATACCTACGAGCCCCATGAAGCGGCGGTCACGATGGCGTTCGTGTCCGCCGTCATGGGTCTCGCGCCCATCACGGCGCCGCTGCTGGGCGGCGTGGTCACCGAATATTTCGACTGGCATGGGCTGTTCGTGCTGCACGGACTGATTGCGCTCGGCCTGTGGATCTGGATAGCCGTGGTGTTGCGCGAATCGCGCCCCGCAGATACCCCTGTCAGTAACCTGCGCGATTTCCTGCGCAACGCGCGCCTGCT
>DAIQQI010000177.1:0-359 GCA_036786925.1 Steroidobacteraceae bacterium | reverse complement strand
TACGCGCTGCGTGATATCGCAGCGGGAGAGTATCTGCGTAACGCGCGCATGCTGTGGGGCGATGCCCGGTTCGTCGGCCACAGCATGACGTACGCTTTCATGAGCGCGGCTTCGTTTGTTTTCGTCACCGTCGGCGCAACGCTTTTCAACCGGCTGTTCGATATTCCACCAGCGCGCTTTGGCGTTATCTGGGCGATGCTGGCATTTGCCTACATGGTGGGCTCCTACCTCGCCGCCCGGCTGGTGCGGCGCTGGGGCAGCGCGCGCACCTTGTTAGCCGGCGTGCGGCTGAACCTGGTCGGCGGCCTGCTGTTTCTCGCGGTGGCGGCCTGGCGCGAGGCGCCGCTGTCCGCCTATTG